>JAKEEV010001030.1 GCA_022616395.1 Planctomycetia bacterium
GCGGTATTCGACCGCTGCACGTTGCGATTGAGCGCAACCTGGACCGGCGGATTCCTCAATCACAGCGACCGGCGATTCGGATTGCTCAACACCCCCACACCCAAAGGCACGGTTCAGTTCGCGACCACCGCCGGACCCGCCTGGGCAAACGCCAACGGCAAGTTCGACACGAAACAAACGCACTTCACCGCGCCCCTCCCCTCCGACTGGGCGAAGTATCGCGGATTGCACCTCCACGGTGATCGGGTCATCTTCCGATACACGGTCGGCACTCGCTTGGTGCTCGAAAGCGCCCGAGCCATCCGCATCGGCGAGAACACCTTCATCGCTTCAGACCTGGAGATTGCGGCCGGCGACACCGACATTACACGATTCGTCTGCGACATCGCGGACGGTAACGCAACGACGTTCGATGTGAAGGGACTGACAGTCATCGTATCTGGCATCGGTCAACGGGTGCGGATCGCATGGATTCGACACACCGACGGCTCAAACATCAACATCGGAACCTCAGCCACGCTGACCATTCCCGCACACGACAAAGCAGTGAGATTGACTCTCGGCGTCGCGGAGATCGCGGCCGATGACAGCAAGGCGATAATCGAATCGCTTGGCAAGCTTCCCGATCCACCGGAACTCACCGCGCTTGCGAAAGGCGGACGGAAACGCTGGGGAGAACCGATCACCACACAACTTGAACGCGGAAATGAAGACTCCGCGTTCGCGGTGGACACGCTCACGATCCCATACAAGAATCGCTTTCACGCGCTGTTCTTCTGCACAGGGTTGGACTTCTTGAAGGATGGTCGAATCGCGGTCTGCACCTGTCACGGAGACGTGTGGATTGTGAACGTGGACGAGAAAGTCGGCACCTGCTCCTGGCAGCGATTCGCAACGGGTCTGTATCACCCGCTCGGACTCAAGGTGATTGACGGGAAGGTGATCGTACTCGAACGCGGGCAACTCACCCGATTGCACGACCTCAACAGCGACGGCGAGGCCGACTTCTACGAGTGCATGAATAACGACTGGCACACCGGCGGCGGCGAACACTCTTACGACACTTGCCTGGAAACCGACCCGCAGGGGAACTTCTACTTCTTCAAGACAGGCGACACGGCCACGCTGCACGGTGGATGTTTGATGAAGGTGAGCAAAGACGGCGCAAAGTCCGAAGTGTTCTCCACGGGCTTCCGCCATCCGATCGGAATGGGAATGTCGCTTGATGGGATTATCACCGGCGCGGACCAGGAAGGAAACTGGATGCCCGCGACACGCCTCGATGAGTACAAGAAAGGTGGATTCTACGGCGACATGCGCGCTCACCATCGCAAGGAGCCGCCGAAGTCCTTCGATCCTCCGCTGTGCTGGATTCCGCGTGAAGTGGATAACTCCGCCGGTGGGCAAGTGTGGGTTCCAGGGGAACTGGCTGCGGATGGCGCGTGGACCAAATCCGCGCTCGCGGGTCGCCCGCTGCACTTCTCCTATGGTCGGTGTCAGCCCTTCGTGCTCTTGCGTCAGGTGTGCGAGGGCGGAATCGTTCAGGGAGGAGTCGCTCCCCTGAATGTGCGCTTCCTGTCGGGAGTTTGCCGCGGACGATTCCACCCGACTGACGGGCATCTCTACGTTTGCGGACTCACCGGCTGGCAAACGGCAGCGCTCGCTGATGGGTGTTTGCAGCGCGTGCGGCTCACGGGAAAGCCACTCGATGTTCCGGTTGCGATGGAAGTGAAAGGAAACACCCTTCGGCTCACCTTCAGCAGTCCGCTCGATGCAAACGCGGTGTCATCCAGCAAAAGTTACCGATGCGCGTGGTGGAACTATCGCTGGAGTGGCGAATACGGCTCGAAACGCTGGAAGGTTTCCGACCCGAAGGCCGAAGGCCAGGACGAGGTTCCCGTTCGCTCCGCGAAGTTACGCGCTGATGGCCGCACGGTCGAAATCACCTTCGAGTCGCTCAAGCCAGTGATGCAGATGCAGGTGGGGTACAACATCAAATCCGCCGACGGGAGAGCAGTGAGTGGTTCGGTGTATCTGACGATTCACACAACCAAGTAGGTGCCGCTTCGCGAGCGGCACGGTTTTCATAGTAGTCATCACGCTCCGCGTGATGCCGACGCGAAGCGGCGGAGAAATACACATCACGCAAAGCGTGATGACTACTCTGAAAGCGAAGAGAAATACACATCACGCGGAGCGTGATGACTACTATGAAAACCGCCTATGAAAACCGCCTTGCCGAGTGCAAATCAGAGCCGCGACCGTCAGGGAGCGTTCTTGGTTGATCGCTCCCTGACGGTCTACTATGAAAACCGCCTTGCC
>JAKEEV010001031.1 GCA_022616395.1 Planctomycetia bacterium
AGAGGAACGTCGCGTAGAGTGGGAACTTCCACGCCACGCGTATCACAGGTTCGGAATCGAGTTTCACCACTCCTCCCCCTGCTTTCTTCTCCTCCGCGATCTTCTTTTTCAGCTCCTGTTCCACCGGGAAGCCAATCGCGGCCTGAATTCCAACAATGGCTATCGCCGTTCCACAGCACGCGAGCAGCGTGATTACTCGGCCCATCCCACCGGGCAAGACGAGACCCAACACAAGCCCCACGACCACCAAGATCAGATAGAAGAACAACAACGGAGCTGTCTTCTTCTCTTCTTTGTTCTCCTTGTTCTTCTTGAGTCCCTCCTCGGGGTCGAGATCGATCCCACCCTTCTGTTTCATCTTGTCCGCGATTTTCTTGAAATCCGAGGCAACTGATGCCTCTCCGGTGGCGACCTGAAGCCCGGTTTGCGTGTACATCCCGACGGGCTTGGTTAAGTCGACGCTGTCTCTTTCTTGAACTCTGCGACTTTCTCTTTCTCATCCTGAGCGGACTTGGGTGGCACGCACTGGATTTCGATCCAGGGGAGGAAGAACAGAATCAGGCAGATGCCTAACTGACTCGGCGTGATGACGCGCAGCAGGTTGAAACCTGAAGATTTTGCCATGATTGTTTCACACTGGAGGGTTGGTTGGTCTGGAGGGCAGGTTACCCGCGATTGTATTGCGTTGCCAGCATCGTTGATCCTTCAACTGTTTGAAGAGATGCTTCCAAGCGCGCGGGCAAACCGATACTCTGAAGGGACACTTCACCCAGTCTGGAGTTGTCGCATGAACCGCCGCGCGTTCCTGTCGCTCTCAGCGATCTCGCCACTGGCCCATTTGCTCCCCGCGTTCAGCCGCGCGCAGGACAACCCGCCCGCCCGCGAACTGAAAGCCGATCTGGTCGTCGTTGGAGGCGGACTCGGTGGAGTAGCTTGCGCGCTGGCTGCGGCGCGCAATAACCTCAAGGTCATTCTTACAGAACAATACGACTGGATCGGCGGTCAACTCACTTCGCAGGCCGTTCCGCCCGACGAACACCCCTGGATTGCCCAGCGCGGAAGCACCAAGACTTACCGCTCCTTCCGCGACAAGGTCCGCGATTACTACAAGCGGAATTATCCGCTCACTCCCGAAGCCGCGAAAGACCCGCAACTCAACCCCGGCAACGGAACCGTCTCGAAGCTTTGCCATGAACCGCGAGTTGCTCTTGCCGTGCTGTTGGAGTTGCTCGCTCCTCACATCACCGCCGGGCGAGTTACGATCTTGCAGCCTTACTGGATTTCGTTGGTGGAGATGGATGGCGACCGGGTCGCTGCGGTCGATGTGACGAAGGGAGATAACGCCCGCCTGACGCTCACGGCTCCGTACTTTGTCGATGCGACGGAATCGGGCGAATTGCTTCGGCACGGCAACATCGAACACGTCACCGGTTCGGAAGCTCGTCGCGATACGCGGGAATTGCACGCCTCGGAACTCTTCCGTGCCCAGAACCACCAGGCGTTCACGATTTGCTTCGCGATGAGCTACGAGGACGGGAAAGACCACACCATCGAGAAGCCCGAGCATTATCGCGAGTGGCGGGACTACACTCCCGATCTCGAACCGCCGTGGCCGGGGACGCTCTTCTCGTGGGAGATCGCCGATCCGATCACACTCAAACCGCGCACCCTCCTCTTCGACCCGATGGGCAGACCGAAGGAAGTGCTCAATCTGTGGACGTATCGGAGGATTGTGGACAAATCGAATTTCACCGCCGATTCGGTGCCCGGAGATGTGTGCCTGGTCAACTGGCCTCAGAATGACTACTGGCTCGGCAATCTCTATGGCAATGGCCGCGAAGCCCTCAAGCACTATCACACCGCCCGCGAACTGAGTCTGTGCTTCTTCTACTGGCTCCAGACCGATGCCCCGCGTCCTGACGGCAAACGCGCCGGCTGGAAGGGACTGAAACTGCGCCCGGACGTGACCGGTACCGATGACGGGTTAGCGATGGCTCCTTACATCCGCGAAAGCAGACGCATCAAGGCCGCCTTCACCGTCACCGAGAACCACATCGGCGTTGATGCCCGTGCGAAGCTGCTCGACAAGAAGCCGGGCGAATTCACAGTCGAGCAGTTCCCTGATACAGTCGGCACCGGAAGTTACCGGATCGATCTCCATCCGACAAGCGGAGGAGACAATTACCTCGATGTGAGTTCGCTCCCCTTCCAGATCCCGCTCGGTGCGCTCATTCCGCAACGGGTGGAGAATCTTCTCCCCGCGTGCAAGAACATCGGCACCACGCACATCACCAACGGCTGTTACCGACTCCATCCGGTCGAGTGGAGCATCGGCGAGGCCGTCGGCGAGTTGGTAGCGTTCTGCAAATCGAAGAAGCGCATTCCGAGGCAGGTGCGCAGGGACATGAAGTTGCTCGCGGACTATCAGGACAAGCTCACGAAAGCCGGCTGCGATTTGCAATGGCCCGAAGACATCGCCAAGACCGTGCGGTGAAGATAGTAGTCCTCACGCTCCACGTGAGGTGAGAAGACCTCACGCGGAGCGTGAGGACTACTATGACATCAAATCCGGTCGAGTGAATCGACCCACACTTTGAAATCGTTGAACGTCTTCAGGTCGAAGTATTCCTTCCCCGATTCCTTCATCTCGCGGAAGATCACCGGAAATCGCTTCTCGGCGAGCAAGTCCTTGCTCTGCACAATGTCCTTCAAGATTGGATCCTTGTCGCCCGCGGTGATGAAGAACGACAGCGGTTGATTGGCGACGTTATCCTTGGGAGCTGTACCGAGAGTCGCGCCCACAGTCGCCACTCCGCGGAACACGTCGCGGGCATTGAACCCGACGTAGAACGCCATCTGCCCGCCATTGGCCATGCCGTGAGCCACGACACGAGTGCGATCGATGGTGTACTGGCCCAACACGCTCTTCACGTCTTGCATCACGAGTTCGGTTTCGCTGGCGACCCATCCTTCGTTATTGGCGGACTTCGGGCCCATGATGATGAAGTGGTTCTCCTCCGCGAACTCGCGGAAGGTCTTGGCCATCTTCTCGCCGTCCTTGCCTCCCTGACCGGCCGGGTGGAACCACACGATCAGTCCATGAGAGACGTTCGGATCGTAGTTATCCGGCACGAAGATCCAGTATTCGCGGCCGAGAGCTTGGTTTGTGCGCGTCATGTAGCCTGTCTCGACCTTCGTCTTCTCGTCCTTCTTGTCCTGGCAGTTGCTCTCTTCTTCCTCCGGCGGCTTCTTCGGGAAGGGATCCTTCTTGGGGAGCGGATCCTTTGGCTTCGGCTGGCCTTCGAGAGCCTTGCCCGCCGTTGACGGCTGAGGGAGGCTATCGGGAAGGTCGTTGGGCATGGCGATGAGCTTGGTCGTGACCGTTTCCACCTTGTCCGCGCCCTTGCGCTTGACTTCGATCTTCACTTCGACTCCAGGACTGAGTCGCTGAAGCATCGTCATCAGGGCCGCTCGATTCGGGACCGGTGAGGGAGCGGGCCGGTTCGCCGGGCCGAACTTCATGATGCGATCACCCGCCTTCAGGCCCGCGGTGTCCGCGGGACTCTTCGCATACACGTAGCGGATTTCAACGCCCGGTCCGGGGTCATCACGAATGGGGAGAACTCCCAGGAAGGCATTCACGTAAGCTGTGGTCGTGCCGTGGAGTTTCACGCCCTTGAACTCGATCTCCTTATCTCCGCGCATGACCTTCACAACGAGTTCATCCCCCTCGTAGAGCGGCCCAAGGACGTGCTGGAGCGTCGAGTAGTTGGGAATCTTCTTTCCGTTGACCTCCAGAATCTTGTCTCCGACCTGCATGCCGGCCCTCGCGGCGGCCGAATCGGGCTGAATCGCTCCGATCACGGGAGCCGAGTTGTACACATCCGCGCCCTGAGGCGAGATACCCAGCAGCCCGCGCTTCAAATCCTTTCCTTCCTTGAGTCGTGGAATCACACTGAAAATGTCTTCGAGCGGAACCGCGAAGCCAATCCCGCCGTCGTACACATCCACGCCGGCTGTTTCTCCTTCCGCGCGGTTGGAAGCAGGAACAATCACTCCGAACACCCGGCCGTCAATCGCGATAAGCGGCCCGCCATAGTTCACCGGAGAAGTCTTGGCATCGGTCTGGATCGCCTTTCCCCAGATGCGGTTGGTGGCGCTGACGATACCGATACTCATTGACGGTGGGTGATCGACGTTGTTATCCAGTGTGCGGCCAAGCGAAAGCCCCCACTGGCCGACCTCCACGTCCTTCTTCGGGAACGCGGTCGGCACCGGCAGGTCTTTCGCATCCACTTTGATGAGCGTGAGCATTCGCGTCTGATCGCTGGCGACGATCTTGGCGACCAAACGCTGAGGTTTGCCCGGAATCGTGACGAAGATGTCCGTCGGCTTGTGGGCGAAGTTGAAGGAGCTGGTGATGATGTAACCATCCGAGGAGACAATCATGCCGGTCGTTGGCCCGACGCCTTTGCGGATGCCGCCCGGAGCACCCTTCTTGACGGGAATCACTTCCGCACCGCCGGCCGTCTCGATCTTCACCACGGACGGAGCAACGTGCGCGGAGGCGGTTTTCATCGCCTTCTCGGTCGCCTCGTTGACATCCGGTTTGTTTTCTTTCTTGTCCTGGGCGGTCGCGGGCGAAGCCATCACCAGAGCCGCCACGAACGCGACCCACAGCCGGCGAGTCTGAGGAATAGTTGTCATCGGGGTGTTTCCGTATCGAGTGCGGTCGAAAGTAGTAGGCACACGCCGTGTGCCGTTCTGTGTTGTCTGCATTCTTCCAAAGGCAACGGCACACGGCGTGTGCCTGCTACACTGAAGATCACGGCTTCTTCGGGGGCATCGGAGGAGCGGGCTTGCCTGGGTGAGCGCCCAGAGTCAGTTCAACAGTTTCGAGGACTTCGCCTCTGCGCACTTCCAGCTTCACAACGGTGTCGGGCCGCGTGTGCTTCTTGATGTACTCCTGGAACGCGTTGATGCTGACAATCGGTTCGCCATCGACAAAGCTCACCAGATCGTCTGGCCTCAAGCCGGCCTTGGCCGCGGGCGAATCGGGCACAACGTCCTCGATGTAGGCCGGCGTGCGTTCCAGGACGTTCGGCACGAAGATGATGCCGTGATAGCCGCCCTGACCAGCGAGAATCTCCCCCTTCTTCTTCGGCTTGTATTTACCCTGCATCGCCAGCGTGACAAACTCCGACATCGAAACGGTCTCGGTTTTCTCCACTTCCATTTCCTTGCCGTTCTTGTCCAGGATGGGTTTACCGTCCTTATCCTTGACGGTCTCTTTCACCTTGATGTCGACCTTGGCGATGATGGGAATCGCGTAGTTCATCCAGGTATCGGACTGCGTGTTCTTGATTTCGCGGCCGATGATTCCGAGCAATCTCCCCTTTCGGTCCAGAAGCGCGCCGCCACCAGCGCCGGGGTTGTTCGTGATCGCGTCCACGATGTAGACATCGCCAGTGTATGGGAACTCGAACACCCCGCGCCGGCCCGCCATCTTCGTGTACGCCGAGACCACTCCGCGTTGAACGGAGAGCGGCTCATCTCGTAGCGCGATCTCGAAGGTGTTCGAAAGAGCAATCACCCAGTCGCCGGGAGCCGCCGGGGGGTGTTTCGCGGCCTCGTGGAAGTCGTAGAAGTCCAGATTGAGGTTGGTTGGCTCGTCGATCTTCTTCCCTTCCAACTTGATCTTGATGAGCGCGACATCCAACTCCGGTTCCATCACGATCACTTGCGCCTTGAGCCGCTGACCATCGTAGAGATGCACGACCAGATCAGAGGTGTCGAGCAACTGACTCGCGACGGTGAGGATGTGCCCGTCCTTGCTGATGATGATTCCCGTGCCGTAGTTGTTGAGGCGCTGGAACCCGCCGGCCCCGAACACCTTCACAAGTCTCTTGTTGGCATCCTTGACCACATCCGCAAACGGATCGGCCGCCCTCGCCGACTGCGGAGAGATAAACGCCCCGGCAAGGGCGACCAGACCAATCGCGGTGTATCGTGTGAACATGGTGATGTCGTGCGGTGTGAGGAAGAATGTAGTCCTCACGC
>JAKEEV010001032.1 GCA_022616395.1 Planctomycetia bacterium
CGCTTGCCGAGCGGCACCTACTGAAGGAGCGCTTACCCAAGAACGCTCCCTGACGGTCGCGGCTCTGATGTGTGCCGCTTGCCGAGCGGCACCTACTGAAGAGTCACCATTCCCCCATCACTGCGCGCCGATCGCAAGCACGCGTCCAGCACCACCTGCGTCTTGAGCGCGATGTCACCCCACATCGGGTCGGGCTTTCCCGATAGCACCAGGTTGCTGAAGGTGCGGATCATGTTCGTCTCTTGCGCGTCTGGGGCGCCGTCGCTGTATTCGTTCACCGCGAAGCGTTTCGGATGACTTTCCCAGTGGTAGCTCGTGCCCTTTACGTTGAACACCGGCCGGTCCGCGACAAACTCCGACTCGCAGCCGTAGTACGGCAGCACAAAGTCGCGCACCGCGATGCTTCCTTTTGTGCCGCTGATGTGCGCCCACTGCTGCAACTCGGTGTTGAACGAGCAGTAGTAGGACGAACTCACTCCATTCGGCCAGAACAACTCGCCGCTGAACTCCAGCGGGACGCCGCTCGCGTGTTCGGTGAGCAGCCGACCGCTTACCTTCGTCGGCATCGCGTACTTCATCGCCCACAATGCGAAGCGGATGTTGTACCAGCCGAGGTCACCCAGACAGCCAAGCGGTTCCATCGAAGAACTCACGCGAATGTTGTTCTTCAGGAAGTCATCACCGGCCGCGAAACTGAACTGTGATGTTATGCGCCGAAGTTGCCCCACCGTTTCGTTGTCGTCAAGGACAGAACGCAGAAGTGGAAGCCGCTTGCCGTGCATGAACATCACTCCGTCCATGAATTGCACGCCTTTCGCCTTGCACGCGTCGAGCATCGCACGCAGGTCGTTCGCGTTCGGGCCGCACGGTTTCTCGCAGAGAATGTGCTTACCGGCGCTGGCGGCCTTCACCACCCACTCGCGACGAATGCCGGTCGGCAGCGGAATGTACACTGCGTCTACATCGGGTCGCTTCAAGAGATCATCGTAACCGCACGCGGTCGGTGCGGTGGGGAAGGGGCATTCCGACTGACACGCATCGATCCACGCCTTCGCGCGCGAAGGCTCTCGGCTGGCGACTGCGGTCAGAATCGCGTTCTCGGCAAGCCGGATCGCCTTCCAGTTCTTCCGCGCGATGTTCGCGGCTCCGAGAATTCCCCACCGACAAGTATTCGATGCCATGTTTGCAACTCTCCCGGTTATTATCAGTGAAAAGTCGTAGGACAGGCATCTTGCCTGTCGAACCTGCGACAGGCAAGATGCCTGTCCTACGAATTGGAGAGGCCATGAGCGAAGCGCGAGAGTTTCTGACTGAACACAACGAACTGACGCGGAGGTTCTTCCTCCGCTGTGGAGTCACGCTCGCCGCGGGTTCGGCTGTTGCCGCGAGAGCAGCCGAACCCCTCCCCGCGGAACTTGCTCCCGTTCTGGAGAAGCTGGAGAGCTACTTCACCGAGCAGAGTAAGTTCGGGGATGTGTCTCGCGGAAAGCCAATCCCTCACACGCTTCCACTGGAGAAGAAGAAGGAAGTCGGCTTGACCCGTGAGACGTGGAGGCTCGAAATCATCTCTGACCCAGAGAACCCCGCCACTCTGGGGAAACAGTTCACGAAGAAAGATAACACCGCGATTGACTTCGCAACGCTCCTCAAACTCGGCGAGAAGCACGCGGTTCGCTTCGCGAAGGTGATGACGTGCCTCAACATCGGCTGCCCGCTTGGAATGGGCATCTGGGAAGGCGTTCCACTTCGGACGCTCGTCTGGCTCACGCAGCCGAAGGAGAATCTGCGCCGCGTGTTCTACTACGGCTACCACAACGACGACCCGAAGCAGATGTTCCGAAGTTCGCTGCCCGTCGGGCGCATTCTGGAAGACTACGACGACTTGCCGCCGGTGATCGTCTGCTACAAGCTTAACGGCGAATGGCTCACGCCCGAACGCGGCGCTCCGGTGCGCATTCTGGTACCCGAACACTATGGCTACAAGTCAGTGAAGTGGCTCACGCACATCGTGTTAAGCAACCTCTACCACGCCAACGACACCTACGGCACGCAGAACAACGATGTCGATAGCCCGATGAAGACATTCGCCGCCACGCTGCACGTTCCGGGCACGGTGAAGACAAACACACCAATTCCGGTGACCGGTTACGCTCAGTCCGGCATTTCGGGATTGTCGAAAGTGCAAGTGTGGGTGTCTCCTTCTGAGAAGAAGTGGCCCGCGGACGATCCGTACTTCACCACCGCTGCGTGGACCGATGCAACGATCCTTGCCCCGCCCGCGAAGTGGGGCGGCGAGCTGACCGCTGATGCGATCCCGAAGGATACGATTGGCTTCGACGCGACGGGCAAGCCAAAGACGTGGCCGATGCGACTGGCGAAAGCACACTGGGCCGCGCTTCTTCCGGGTTTGCCCGCGGGCGAGTACACGTTCCGCTGCCGCACGATTGACGCGAAGGGCGCAGCTCAACCAATGCCCCGCCCGTTCAAGAAATCCGGCCGATGCGACATCGAATGGGTGAAGTTCACCGTGACGGGGTGAGAATCGGCGTGGAAATGCGAAAAGGCCACTGCTCGATTGTCCGAGCAGTGGCCTGTTGGCCCTTCGGTCGGCTCAGGTGTTGAGTCGGAAGTATTCCGGATGCCTCAGGAAGCGGGTGAGCACCGTTTGCTGCGTGATACCTGGCGTCGTCGAGGTTCCGGTCATCGCATTCAACAGGTTGGTCAATTCGGCTGAAGTCGGTGGGCGGTTCAGGTAGCTCATGTAGAACTGAGTGATCAGAATCTGGCGGTATTCGGTCGAGGTCAGCACCTGGAGAGCGACCTGGAGCCGCGCGTTGGAGAGCTGAGCCTGGGATTGACTGTTCAAGAACGCCAACTGTTGCATTGCAACCGGGTCGTTGGTCGTACTGCGGTTGAGTAAGGCGGCATAAATCTTGTCCAACCACGTCGAGTTCGAGCTGCCCGGACCACTCAACGGGAAGTATTCGGGGCTACGCAGGATGTTCGCAACCACCGATTCCAGACGCTGTGTCTGGCTCATCCCGTTGATGGACACAACGTTGGACTGGTAGAACGCTTCCTGAGCCGCCAGTTCCGCCGCGGTGGGCATCCGAACTACCCCCGGCGTACTGAGGAACTGGTTGTAGTAATCCCTGTAGAACCGGTTGCGGAACTCCTGGTTGCTGATGACCGTCGTCAGAGCAGCCTCGCGTGCGAGCGTGTAGTTCGCCAGCAGCGCGGTAAGCATGTTGTTGAACTCCATCCCGGTCGTATCGATGGGAGGAGTGCGGCCGAGCACTTCGTTGTAGACGCTTCTGAGCCACTCGAAGTTGCTGTTGCCGTTGATCGACAGGTACTCCGCCGAGGCGATGAGCGTGACGATCACCTTCTGGTCGCCGGTAAGCTGACCCGCGGCCGGCGCTTGCCTGAGCAGGGCAACGAGGCTGGTTGTCTCGTCCAGAGCCGGATCGAGGAAGCGAGTCGGCATCCGGCCGCGCAGTTGCAGGAAGTATTCGCTCGCCGTCCTCTGGAGCACCGCGTCGCTGAACACCAACGCATTGGCAATCTGAGTGCGCGTCTGACCGGTCGGGAAGGTCGGTGCGGGCGTCCCCGGCAACAGGTCGGCGTAAATCTGGTTGATCCACGTCTGGTTGTTGCCGTTGCCCAGCGTCGGGTTGTTGAAATACTCGTTGTTGTTGAACGTGGCGAGCAATTCCACCACCAGCCCACGGTAGGAGAGCTGGCCGGAGGTGATCCGGTTGCGGATCGTTTCGAGTTCCGATCCCGAGCCGGTCGTCGGCAGCCGGCGCAAATACCGCTGGAAGAGGCCACGGGTGAGGTTGTCCACTTCCTCCTGAGAGCCGAGGAGCGTTGTCGCGACCGAGTTGAGAGACGCGAGCCGCGCGGATTCCAGATTGTTGTTGATGGCGAGGAAGGCCGCGTTGTCGGGAAGTCGGCCGGTCGGCGAGACTCCCTGGAAGTCCGCGAAGAGAGCCTCCACGAACCGCCCGTTATCGTTGTGGTTAATGGCCAGTCGAGTCGCGAACCGGTCCCCCGGAGCGGGATCGAATGGGAAGCTACCCTGAGGAACCTCGCCATTGATCGAATCCCTATCCTGGTTCATCGGGTTGCCGGAATTGGTGTACGTCCCGTTGAGGTCGATGAAGTCCTTCAGGTTGATGTTCTGGAAGTTCGGGCCAATGAACAACCGGTAACCCGAATCGAACAGACGCGGGCCAAACGTCAACTTGTAGGTCAGATTCGAGCTGTCTGTCGGCGTGATCGAAAGCGGAGCCGCGACTCCATCGGGGCCATTGAGATACACCAGAGCGTTCCTCGCCAGAACCAGCACGAACGAACTGCGTTCGGCAAGCGTGAAGGGCCGGCCGGCCTGAGAGCGGAACAGCCAGTCCAGCCAGTTGACGTCCGTGGCCGCCTTCATCACACCTTGTTGCTGCCCGACTAACGTCGAGACGAACTCGCTGATCTCATAACCAATCGCGACATCCTGAATTCCATCGTGGTTCGTGTCACCTAAAGCCAGCGATGACGGCCGACTTCCGGTGACCGGGTAGGGGATTGGCACATCGAAGGTGATCGTGTCTGGTGGACTCGTCGCGGGGACTGTCGTGTTGTGGAGGATGTTCACTCCTCCTCCGACAAAGTCATTGGCGACGACCAGATCGAGTCTCCCGTCCCCGTTCATGTCGCCCAGTTGCAGCGACCGCGGATTGGCTCCTACCGGGACACTGATCTCGCTCGAGAAGATGTTGCTCCCGAGATTCTGGAACACCAGCACCTGGCCACCGGCTGCATCCGAGGTGGCCGCGATGTCGATGTCCGCGTCGGTATCCAGATTCCCCAGGGCGACCGAGGTGGTTGGGGTGGTGGAGAGAGATACCCCACCCGCAAAGGTTGGGGCTCCGCCCGGAACAACTGTTGTATTGCGGAAGTACCTCAGGCCGTTGCCCGCGGAGACGACCAGATCGGGTCTTTGGCCTACATCGCCGTCGACATTAGCCACCGCGAGATCGGTCAGACCTGTCAACCCAGTCACAAGATTGAGCTGGCTGGCGAAGCCACCCGTGCCGAGGCCCAGCAACAGGGAGACAGTGCCAGCTCCTGCACCTGATCCGGAATTCGCGACTAACAGATCGTGGTTGCCACCACCATTGATGTCCGCCACCACGACAGACCCGGGCATGTCGCCTGTGGCGAAATCGTTGCGCGTGCCGAAGCTGAGTGAGCCGACCATCGTGCGGGTGTTGAGGAAGACGCTCACGTTATCCGTGCCGGAGTTGGCCACCACCAAGTCCAGCATCCCATCGTTGTTGAAGTCGCCTGCTGCCAAATCGCTCGGATTGGCACCCATCGGCAAGGTAAGCGTCAGTGTTGGGAATTGGCTGTAACCGCCACCCTGCTTGCCCTGGAAGATTCGCACGCTGTTGTCGCTGCTTGCAATCGCCAGGTCGAGGATCGGTTTGCCGAAACTGTCGGTGGTTCCCGTGAAATTCGCCAGGATCAGCGCGTTGGCGTGGACGCCCGGAGGCAGCGCGTAATCGTTACCGAACTTCTGGTACGCCTCGGTTGTCGAGACAATTCGAGCCACGACGTTACGGAGTAAGCCTCCGCGCTGGAGCGTAGCCACCTGAGTGGCGATCTCCGGGGCGCTGCCCACGGTCACCGGAATCTGGTAATTGCGTCCCAGCAGTTCGTTGAACAGCGAGGCGACCAGGTTGGTCTGGAACTCTCCCGAGAGCGGGTGGAGCGGGTTGGTCAGTGCATTCGGTCCTGGTGGTGTTCCGGCCAGACTCACCGCGCCGACAATTTGGCGGGTGATCGCCAACCGCGTGATGCTGCCGGCGTTGAGTTGCATCAGGAACGAATTCGCGGTCGAGTCGCCGGCGGACGTGCGGCCGAGCAGATCCTGCCAGATCGACTCAATCCACGTCGCGTTGTTGCCGTTGCCCAGCGCGGGGTTGTTGAAGTAGAAGTTGGATGAGGTCAAAAACGCGGTGTATTCCAACTCGCCGTATGCTGTGGTGATGTTGATCGAAACCCCCGGCAGGGCGGGATCGGTGGTCTGTGCAATCGAACCGTCAGGGTTGAGGACGAAGAAGTACCCCAGTGCGTTGTTGATGTCGCCCTGGTTGGCCACTCGATTCTGGTACTGGGACACCAATTCCTTGATGCGCGTGATCGCGAAGTCGGTGCTGGTCAGCGCGATCAGGGCCAGCACGGTTCGAGCCGGCGTGTTCTGTTCAGCCGTGAAGGTCCGTGGATCAACCGGCGTGTTGAAGGTCACCGTGATCTCCGTCAACGCGCCACTATTCACCGGCGAGGTCGGTGTCACGGACACAATCGCCGGCCCACTGCGCGCTGTCGAGATGGTGAACACTCCTCGACCCTGTGTGGCCGCGGCCAGGATCTCTTGTTGTGCATTGAAATGGAGATCCACAACCGGCACCGCGGGCAATCCTTGCCCCAGTGTCGCCCACGTCGTTCCGCGGTTGGTTGACACGAAGACACCCACCTCGGTGGCCACATAGATCCGGCCGTTGGGTGCTCCGGTGCTGGCGCGCGGGTCGATCACCATCTTGTAGGCCGGTACCAGAGGCAGTTGTTGACCGGCCGTTGACCCGCGAACGGAGGTCCACGTTGTGCCGGTAGACGCTCCCGCATTGGTGGTCCGGAAGACACTGACATTGCCGCTGGGCACCGACAGCATCACGTAAGCGGTGGTCGGGGTGTTCGGATCGACAGTAATACCCTTCACCTCGAACGGAACCCCGAAGCCAACCTGCGTTTGGAGGTTGCCAGTGATGTCCAGGAAACTGACCCCGACCGGTAAGGAGGGTGACTTGAAGAACACTCGACCGCCATCGGTGCCAGCGTAATATACCCCGTCCGCCGACGGGGCGAACGCAAGGGCTGAGACGAATCCCGCTGCGCTGAGGTCCGGACTGATCGCGTCCCAGACGTTCCCGCCGGTGCGCGAGAGGTACACCTTATCGGTGCCGAAGAGCAGTTCGTCGTAGAAGACACCGTCGACATTCACCTTGACCGGATTGATTGCCAACACCGGAGCGAGGCCAGCGGAGTCCTGCATACTGATGCCCGCCGAACCGGTCGTGCCGAACGATTCGCCCGCGTCCAGCGACAGGTCGGGGGCGACATTGTCCGAGGTGGTGAATTGCCAGATGCGGTAGACAGAAGTCGGGGTGCCGGGAGGAGCGTCCGGAGCCGGAGCCACGGACTTCATCAGGAAGGCATTCGGGATATCGAATGGCCCGGTCAGGTCGGCCGTCTGCCACGAGGTGAAACCGGACGGAGTCAGCGCGGAGCCGACGCCCGCGGCCGAGATGTACATCCGGCTCGGGTCTGTCGGATCAATCGAGACCGACGTCAAGTCGTTGATCTGGAGGTTGCCATTCAACTCCGTGATGGTCATCCCGGGCACCTCAGGAGCACGGCCCCGAATGATTCCACCACCTCCACTGGTGAAGTCGTAACCGAATCCCAGCGGTAGCCCGCGATAGATCCCGTTCTCCGTGCCGAAGAGCAACCGGCCCTGCGGATCAACCGCGATCCGGTGAATGGCTCCAGGCAGAAGCTCGAAGAAGCTGAAGGTGTTGTTGACTGTTGCCCTTTGGATGTCGTACCAGTACACCCCCTCACCCGTGTAATCCGCGCCCGACGGGTATTTGTTCGCTGTGGGGGCCCGAGCTGCTGCTGCGACCTTGTCGATGTCATCGCCGCTGTTTGGAAGTGTTACCACACCGTTGAGGACTATCGTGGCTGTTGTGTCCAGCATGTTCCCGGTGTCCACGCGGATCAGGCTGTGCTCGGGGCCGCTGCTGGAGAAGAGGGGCAGGCGATTCGCGCCGCCGATGTAAACCACGTTCGGATTGCTGGCATCGACCACGATCGCGCCAACGGTTCCCCCTTCAGCGGTCATGAGATTGAGATCGGTGAAGTTCTCGGTCGTGGTCCCGGTGTCCTCCCTGAGCATGACCTTCGTGAAGTTGAGCATGTTGTCCTTGCTCTTGAACAGACCAAGGAAATTGCCCCCGTCGGGCTGGTCGGAACTCGAAGGCGGAGTCGCCATCAGCACATACACAACCCTCTCGTCACCGACGCGGCCAGTCCCCTGGGCCAGCGAGATCCGACCCACGGTCGTTCCCTGGGGGATGGTGTTGTTGGGAATGCTCGGATCGTCTCCACCAATAATCTTCTCCCACGTTGTGCCGCCGTTGATCGACTTCCACACACCGGCCGAAGCGTCGGCCGTCACCTGCCCGATATTCCCCAGGCCGATAATGACGCGGCCGGGGTTGAACGGGTCGATGATAATGTCGGTCACCGACGCGAGTGGAGCACCGGCACCGATCGTGCTTCCTCCTCCCGGATTGAACATGTTCTCTGGAAGCAGCACGTTGCTCCAGGTCGTTCCTCCATTGCTTGTCTTGAAGATGCCCGGGTTCCTGGCGGGGTCGTCCCACGAACTGACTGCCACATAGACGATATTCGGGTTGGTCGGATCGGTGACGATCTTGGAGATACGGGCACCCGCGAAGATATTCACCCTCGCTCCACTCACGACAATGTCACCGAGCACCTGCCAGGTGCGGCCGTCATCGACCGACTTGAGGATTCCGACACCAGAGCGAGACGTGAAGGAGATGTCGTCCACGCCTGTGGAGGCGTAGACCGCACCGTTGGTCGCAACAGCGATGGAGCCGACCGCGGCGTTCACCCGCTGGCCGGAGGCATTGAAGATGTTGTCCGTCAATGCTTGCCAGTTGGCACCGCCATCGGTCGTTCGCCACACTCCTCCGTTGCCGGCGCTGATGTAGATCGTGTTGCCGCTCGTATCTCGTGGATCGACCGCGATGCCGGTGATCTTGCCGGAGACCGTGCTGTAATCCACGCCGGCCGCTGACACATCAATGGGACCAGGGCCAACCGCCTGCCAATTCACCAGGCTGGGGCCTTGGAGGATGAACGAGAACTGTTGAGTGAGGACGTTCCCGGCGTCGTCTACCACCTGAACCGGGACAGTATTCACTCCGGGCAACAGCCCGATTGGTGTAATGCTGAAGTACCCGTTCGAGTCGAACGTTGTGGTGAGTACGTCGTCTGGACTGCCAAACCCGTTGTTGGCAAGGTCGAAGATGACGCGATTGACGTTGTTCAACGAGGCGTTGTCGACCACGCGGCCGACGATTGTTGGGTCGGTCGATTGCTCGATTGTATTGGGGCTGGCCAGGAACGTGGGGTTCCTCAGGTGGACTTCCCGCAGTTCAGGACTGATGGTGTCCACAAGGATCGCCTCGACACTGACGTTATCCACACCGACGATGAGCTGTCCCTGGTTGTTGGTGGTGGCGATCCGAATGCGAATCGTTCGCCCGGCGAACGCGCTGAGATCGACATCCAGCGACACGCTTCGCGTCAGTGGGTCGTTGGGATCGGTCAGGAACAGGTTCTGGAGAACCGCGTTGCGGACATCCAACTCGTTCAGGAGCATTCCCTGTGCATCCCGCGCGTTCGGGTCCACGATATCGACACGGACCTGCTGATTCGGCAGAGCCGTGCGGTAGTCCAGCAGATCGAAGTCGTTGGTGTCGGACCAGTCGCCGAAGCTATCCAGGTACAGGCTCAGCGTGAGCCGGACTGAGGTCGCGTTGGCGGGGATGGTGATGTCCTGGTACAGGGCGTGCGACCCGGCGTAGCTCTCATCTGAATTGGGGTTGAAGGAGGATTGGCTATCGAACGGTTCGAGGTGTTGCTGATCGAGCATCGCCTGGTAATTGCCGATGGGCACGGCCTGTTGGACAGGGGTCAAGCTCAATGGACTGGCGTTGGTTGTCCGCAGGCTGAACGGATCGAGGAACCGCGTCTGCGGACTCCAGGCTCCTCGGCTGCCGCTGGTCGAGTCCTTCAACTTGAACGTTGTCCAGCCGGTCAGGTTCCCTTGCTCGCCCGTCAGGTCGCGTGCCTGGAAGTCCCCGTTGCGAACCAGATCCACTCGCACCGTCGTGGTGACCACATTGAACGTCGTCAAGAAGATGAAGGGGTCGCTGACGACACTGACATACGACGGCGTGAGCGAGAAGATATCCCCTCCGCCGAGTGTGTACGCATTGCCGGTGTTGATGAAACTGCCATCGCCGACGCCGGTCAGCAGGTAGACGTTGTTCGGCCCCGAGTTCCCGAAGAAACTCTCGTCCTCGGTGACAATCAAGTCGAGGAATGGGTCGGAATTGAGATTGATCGCCACAACGCTCTTGAGCGGTTTGTCGGGGAGCAGTGTGGTATGGATAACGGGCCGGAATCCGCTGCCCAGGTTGTTGAGCAAGACACTGATGTTGTTGCTGGTCCGGTCGGATTGACTGACCGTGACGACATCCACGAATCCATCGCGGTTGACATCGCCGACGATCACATCGATCGGATTTCGACCAACGGTGAAATCGCCTCTGTTGGTGAAGCTCCCATCACCGTTACCCAGTTGGAGGCGGACTCGACCGGGGGCATCATCCTCGGTGATCACAAAGTCCAGGTTGCCATCCTGGTTGAAGTCAGCCACGGCAATCGCTGTCGCATCCGTGCCGGCTAGAAGCTCAACGGAAGGCTGGAATGCACCGTTTCCATTGCCCAATGCGATTGTTACTCCGCGATTCTGAGGTCCTCCGCTGCCGTTGTGAAGCACTAACAGATCAAGGTCGCCATCGTTGTTGAGGTCCCCCACCGCGACATCCGTCGGCGTCCGGCCGACACTGGTGAATGTTGGGTTTTGGAATGTGCCATTCCCGATGCCCAGGAAGACCCCGACGTTGTTGTCCTGCTGGTTGGCCACCAGGATGTCGAGTTTCCCATCGCCGTTCACATCCCCCAGCGCGACCGAGACCGGGTCGCGGTTGCCGTTCAAAGTCAGAGTCGTTGCGTCGCGGTAGCCGCCAGCGGCCAGACCCAGTGAGATACTGACGCGATCCGAACCTGTCAGGGGTGTGACGAGGTCGGGGACACTATCGCCATCGAGGTCCCCCACAGCGACCTGACCCGGATTGGAACCACCCGGATTCAACACGCTGGAGTTGAGGAACGTGCCATCACCGACGCCAGCGCTTCCGCTGCCGGTGTAGAGCGAAAGACTGTTGCTCGTCTTGTTGGCCGTCACCGCGTCGTTGATCCCATCCCCATCAAAATCGACAAGGACAACGCCGACGGGGGTGTCTCCGGTCGGGTAAACGGGCAAAGCCCATGTCCCTGTTCTCGTGGCGTACGCTCCGTTGCCGGTGGTGCCGTTGAGGGAGAACTGGTTGGCGTCGATTCGCGTGATGAAGAACGTCCCGTTGGCGTTGGTGTTTCCTCCCACGTTCGAGATCGTGATCTGTTGGCCGGTCCGGAGTTGGTGGTTGGGGCTGGTGATGACAATCGGGCTGACTCCAGCGCCCGACACATTCGTGATGATCCCCGGCAGCGCGATCCAGGTGCCAGTATTCGCCGTGGCGGCCGCGTTCCCCGTGGAGCCGACCAGCTCGAAGGTGTTGGGGGTGACGTTCTGGATGTAGAAGGTGCCGTTGGCGCTGGTGTTCCCCGCCACGCCGACAATCGTGACCCGCTGACCGTTGACAAGCCCGTGGTCGTTACTGGTGATGACAATCGGGCTGGCGTTGCTGGCGTCCGCGATCCGCCCGGCCTGGATCGGCGAACGAGATACCAACCCATTACTCGTGGTGGAGTTGTTCACATACACGGCTTCCAGACCGGTGTTGCCGTCAAGATCCGTGAGTTGAAGCCCGGTGGGGTTGGAAATGCCCGCGGAGATTCCGCCGGTCGCCACGAACACACCGGCGTTGTCGTTGAGGAACGCGACGAGTTGACCGCCACTACTGGCGGCTGTCGCGACCACATCGTCTTGCGTCGGCGGTCCACCAGGATTGGACCGAACGACTCCTGTGGCCACCGATGTGACTCCTCCTGAGAACGCGACGAACGTTGGCGTGAAAGTTGGGGTGGCTCCGTTGCCGTTGAGGAGTGTGGAAATGCCGTTGGCTCCGCCAACGACGATATCGTCGGTGCTGTTGTTGTCAAACCGACCGGCCGCCAGGCTGTTCGGAGTGGTCAGGTTGGTGGGCGTGGTGTTACCGACAGTAATTGCGACTGCCGTGCCGAGTGTCCCGCCGGCGGAGCCTGGCAGGATGTTGATCGTGAAGTTGTTGTTTCCGTCGGCCGTACCGTTGGCAACGGCCACGTCGGGATTTGAGTCGTTGTTGAACAAGCCCACGACAATGGCAGCCGGCGCATTGCCAGCAGCGGTGTTTGTGGCCGTGCTGAAGCTCACACTGCCGGAAGAGAGCGTTTGGTTCAGGAAGACACTGACGTTGTTGGTCCCTCGGTTGGCAACCGCGATGTCGAGGATGCCATCGGTATCGAGGTTGGTCACCACCAAACCGGAGGGTGACGCCCCCGTGGGCAAATCCAGTTGCGCATCCGGGCTGGACGAGAATCCACCGTTGGATTGACCGAGGTAGACAAGCACTCGGTTCAGCCCACTGCCCGTCACGACGAGATCATCCAACCCGTCATCGTCGACGTCCCCCCTGGCAATCGCGGTCGGAGTGAAATCTGTTCCCCCGGATGTTGGCAGGGCGATGGTCGTCAGCGCCGCCAGACGCGAACCAGTGAGCGCTGCGGTCGCGAGATTATCTCCATCGCCATTGGCGACGACAATCTCGCCCGGTCGGGCCAAAGCCAGGTCTTCGTCCACATCGATGATCTGGTCGCCCAGAAGGAAGAGCGAGTACGCGTCCGAGGTCAACGCGACTCCGTTGATGCTCAAGCTGTTCGTCAGGATTGTCGTGGTGAATGTGCCCGAGTCGTAACTGACACCGGAGATGTTCACCGGCGTGCCGTCGGAGGCGAAGAGTTTGAAGTTCGCAGCGAGGTCGGCTCCGGTGACATTCTCGGAGAACTGGACGAGGATCGCGGACCCGAGTGTGTCTCCCGTTGCGGGTGTGACGTTCAACACAGTCGGTGCAGCCGGCACCTCCCGTTCCTCAAGTGCCTCTAATCTCAGGAACTCTCGCTGCTGGCGCGTGCCTTTGGGAAGTTGCCGCCTTCGGGATGCTCCCACCAGGCGAAAGAACTTGAACCAGTTCATGTGAGAGGCCTTTCTCTGTGATGTTTGACAAGGATAAAGAGCCAAGCTACTCTTCATCCGTTGGAGTATGCAGGCCGCACAATAACGCTGACTCTACCGGTCAGGTAGAAGAGGGTCAACTCGCCACTCTGCTGGTCTGGAATTGACCCGGCATCTCGTTCCCGGACAACCGGTTCACCTCATCTGACTCATCATCAACTGGTCTGTCATCGGTGACCGTGGAGGTTCGTCCACAGCCCCCTTTGAGACAGAATCGACTCCACCGGGGTTCGAGTGCGAGCACAACCGATAAAGAGGGTTGTAGGAGTCTTGTCTTCCTCACTGTGTTGAAGGTCCAGGTGAGTTGGGCGACCGAAAGACTCCGCGAGTATCCTTTTGCTAACTCGCGAGGGAAAGCAAAGTTTCGAGTCTCAGCGCAGCGTGGAACTTCCCTGTTGATTCACGTTGGAGAGGAATCACACTGGCAATCCACGCGACTTCCCCCCGTGGTAAACTACTACTCATGAAGAGACCATGAGGATAGTCCCGAAACGCAGTCCACTTCGCGTTTCGTTTCCAGCACTGTCGGGTTTCCTGGCACCTCAACCAGCACCAAGCCACCCGATTATTTGCCCGACCTGATGTTCCCAGACGCTCGGACCAACATTCCCGCGATCACAGTTTCAGGGGTCCGCTCGCTCCGCGTGCGGTCTTCAATCCACCGCAGGCGGAGCGAGCGGACCACTCAAGCGCTCCTTTACCATCCCGTTACATACCTTCGGCGCTCTGTATCGTCTTGGTTGGTATCCTGTTGGAGCTTTCTCCGCGGCCGGGTGCGGCTGGCGGTTCCTTGTTCGTCCGAGGACGATTCGATGACACGCGCGACGATTTGGCTGATGGGTGCATCACTCGCGGTTCTGACTTGCGGCGTGATGTTCGCTCCGCAATCAACGGCCGGCGACATCGGCTTCATCGAGGACTTCGCGCTGGCGAAGGACCGAACAACGGCTCTGAAGCAACTCATCCCCGGCACCGAGGATTACTACTACTACCACTGCTTGCACCACTTGAATACCGGCGAGTTCGACAAGATCGAACCGCTC
The DNA here is from genome assembly GCA_022616395.1 of Planctomycetia bacterium. GTDB lineage: Bacteria > Planctomycetota > Planctomycetia > Gemmatales > Gemmataceae > Gemmata. The sequence continues at coordinate 14,251 of JAKEEV010001032.1, forward strand.
ACGAAGCTCTGGTACGAGCGCCACGGCCAGACGGTTCGACTCACCGAGATCCAAACACGCCACGCTCTGCTGACGTTTGATAAAGACCCCAAGAAGACTCTCGAATACGTCCGCAACCGACTTGGCCTGCGCTTCGATCACCAGAAAGAAGTCGCGGGGGAAGTTCCGAATCTGCCGACGGTGCTCGACCAGAAACTCATCGCGCGCGAAACGCTCAAGACCTCCTCGCTCGACCGCGGGAACCTCGGCAACTTCGAGGACATCGCACTCGACTGGATGGCGGCGGAAGCTCTTTCGTGGCAGAACCGGCGCGAACTGCTTTCGCGTCTCACGAGGCCGGACCTGCCGAACTTGCCGAAGTTGGTGGCCGATGATTTAGCCGCTTCCCATCCGCAATCGTTCGGCGCGTACCCAATTCACCGGCAGATGACGCTGACTCAACTCGATGACCTCTTGAAGCTCCGCTCAAGCACGTTGAATGAGTCCGCGTTTGTCTCGGCCTACGTCACCAAGCTTCAACCCGGCACGGATGACGACTGGAAGCGCGACAAGAAACTCGCGTTGGCGTATCTGGAACGGCTCCAGGCGTTCGCGGATCGCCTCGACCCGGTTCACAATCCGCTGAAGGCTCACATTCTCTATCACCGACTCGCGTTCGACCGCGCACAGGGCACATTTAACCTCAACCGCTTCATCGAATACCTGAAGCTCCCGCGCAATCAGCCCTACATGGCCAAGCGGTTGCTCGATTCCGATGCGGCTCGTCGATACCCCGCGAACCTCGAAGCCGATTACGCAGCGATAACGCTCCTCCCGAAAGTCGGAGATGATGCTCCACTTGTGCGCAGCTATCTCTTGCACTTCCTGGTTGATGCCGCGAACACGAAGGACTTCGACCCGTACATCAACGACGTTGTGTTGAAGCACCTCTTCGCCGAAACGAAGTTAGTGAACGGCATCGGAGACCCGGAACAGTGGGCGTCGATGATTCCGCCAGAGGCTCTGAAGGGGCTGAAGGAACGGGTAGACATCGACTTCGCGTACACCAACAAGACCGACTTCGGAGTGGATGAGCCGATCAAGATCGAAGTCGCGGTGAAGAATGCTCCGACTCTGTTGGTGAAGGTGTACGAGATCAATGCGCGGAACTTCTACCGTACTCATGGCCGCGAGATCGACACCGACATCAACCTCGATGGGCTTGTTGCGAATGCCGAGCGAGTCATTCCCGGCAACGCCGACCCGTTCCGTCGATCGACGCTCACGTTGGAGTTTCCCGACCCGAAGGGCCAGCCGAACTTCCCCGAACCGAACCGGTCCGGTGTCTACGTCATCGACCTGATCGGAGGAGGAAAGAGCAGCCGGGCGTTGATTCGCAAGGGCCGACTACACCCAATTGTGACGACCGGAACCGCGGGGCAAGTGGTTCGTGTAGTGGATGAGAAGCATCAACCCATCAATGACGCGACCGCGTGGCTCGGCGCGGTTGAATACGCGCCACAGAAGGACGGATCAATCGTCCTTCCATTCAGTACGAATCCCGGTCGCCGACCGATCATCATTTCGCGCGGAGACTTCGCTTGCCTCGACTACCTGCAACACCAGCCGGAAGAGTTTAAGCTCACCGCGGGCATTCACATCGACCGCGAGAGCCTGATCTCTCAGCGCATCGCTCCTCTCTTCATCCGCCCCGGACTGACACTCAACGGCGTGCCGGTCTCGGTGAAGTTACTTGAAGAGGTGCGGCTGCGTGTCACGTCCATCGACCACGATAACGTGCCGTCGTCGATGGAGGTTCCGAACTTCAAGCTGTTTGAGGATCGCGAGTCGATTCACGAGATTCGAGTTCCTCC
>JAKEEV010000013.1 GCA_022616395.1 Planctomycetia bacterium
AAGCCGAGCTTCTTCTGAAGCAGCCGCCGGGCCGCGTGGAGCTTGGGGAACCAGAGCTTCGGATCGAAGAAGAGTTCGCACGGGTCGAAGCCGGGCTTGTGGTGAATCGCGCCGTCGCCGCGTTGGAGGCGCAGTCGTGCTGAGTCTGGCTCTGCCGGTGTTGCCAGGATTGCGATTCCCGTTTCGTGACACGGATGCTACCCTCAAGGAGGAAGGTGATGGCGGTTCCAGGGAGGGGCGCGGATGCGTCAGGACAAGGATCGCAGCGCCAAGTGGCTCTTGACCCACCACGGCGACGCCATCCTCAAACTCGCGGGTATCACCGGTTTCACCTCGTGGAAGGCATTGCAAGCCGAGACCGTAGCCCCGCGACGACTGCCCGACGGCCTCTTGGAAGTGCGGTTCGCGGGTTCTCCCGAACCGATGTGGGTGTTGGTGGAGATCGAGACCTATCCCGATTCGGATGCGGACCGGCAGGTGCTGGATGACCTGATGCTGATCGCGGTGGATCGGAAAATCGTGCCGGAAGTCGTGTCCTTGGTGCTCAAGCCCAAGGGCAACCTGACAGTCACCGGCGCGGCAGAGCGGAAGAGTCCGCGTGGTGGAACGAAGCTCGGCGGTTCGTGGCCGGTGGTGCGACTGTGGGAATTGGAAGCGGAAACACTGTTCAACGCTGGCGATCCGGGTCTGATTCCGTGGGTTCCGCTGACCAAAACCGCGTTGACTCCCGATCAACTGATGACACAGTGCCGGGATCGATTGGTGCAGGTGCCGGATTTGAACGACCGTGCGGGTCTGATGGCTGTGACCCAGATTCTGGCGGGTCTGGCATTCCCCGACAAACGATTCCTCGATCTCTTCGGAGGAGCAGAAGCCATGATCGAATCCCCCGTGCTTGATGAAGTGAAGGCGCTGATCCGTGTGCGTGCGATCCGAGAGAACATCTTGGCCGTGTTGGAGACGCGGTTGGGAAGCGTCCCGGTCGAACGTGTCGCCCCACTCCAGACAATCACAAACGAGGCGCGTCTGAAGGATCTGCTCCGGTTGGCCACGACCTGTGCTGACCTCGATCCGTTCGTAACAGCCCTGACGGCGGGCAAGTGATGAGAAAAGTCGCGCCCCTGGTATCTGGAGTGCTGAAGTTTTTCTGAAAGCACATTTCAACCCGGCAGTTACCAGGCGCGAGCGCGCGATGTTATGAATGTCCCCCTTCCCGAAAGTCTGTCCGCGTTAATTGCTGAATCGACTGGGGGAATTCGCTCGGGTCGCGGGTGCGACTTGCCAGCACTCAAGATACGAGAGGTGAGCGAATGACTTGTTCGCACTTCGCGAATCGACTTCCTTTCATGCCCCTTCGCTCGGCATGATGCTCTGTTGAAATGCTTGCGAAGTTTGGGTCGATTCTTCAGCCCGAAGGGCTGGGACAACATAGCGCCGCCGGACTGTCGGCCTGCCGACAGTCCGGCAGACCGACGGCGCAACGCCCTGGGAACTGTGCGCAACATTCTTCCAGGCTGAAAGCCTGGGACAGAGTTCCTGTGTCGCAGGCTTTCAGCCTGCCAAATCCCAATCATCTCA
>JAKEEV010001033.1 GCA_022616395.1 Planctomycetia bacterium
ACCGTCGGCCTGACGGCTCGACGCTCACAAATCCCACCGTCGGCCTGACGGCTCGACGCTCACAAATCCCACCGTCGGCCTGACGGCTCGACGCTCACAAAACCCCAAACCAACACCATGCGCCTTCTCTTTTGTCTTTCACTCACACTCGCACTCGCCGTCACACTGCACGGAGCAGATCCGTGCGTCTCCGGCGTGCCGGTGGGCAAGCGGCCGGGGCCGTATAGCTTCCTCGTCGCGACTGGACCGCAACGCGGACAGCAGACGTGTTACATCTGCGAACAGCACGAAGGGAACAAGCCCGCAATGGTTGTGTTCGCGCGCACCACGTCCGAACCGCTCGGCAAGCTGCTCGCCAAACTCGATTCGGAATCTCTGGCGAAGAAAGACAGCGGCTGCAAGGTGTGGATGACTCTGTTGGCGGACAAGGCAGACCTGGATTCACTGGCAAAGTGGGCGCAAAAGTCCGGGCTGAAGAGTTGCCCCGTCGGAACTTACGAGGACGCGGACGGCCCACCGGCCTACAAGCTCAACAAGGACGCGGACGTGACGGTGATAATGTTCACCAAGCAAAAAGTGATCGCGAATTTCGCCTTCCGAGCAGGCGAACTCGACGACAAGGCCATCGAGACCGTCCTGAAGGCCATGCCGGGGCTGTTTGAGAAGTAGCCCGCGGCTGTCTGCTGACTCTTGGTTTTGGCCCCAACAGGCCACAGATAATAGCCCAGGCGCAAGCCGGGGAAAGCAGCGGATATGAAGATGAAGCCCTTCGGGGCGAGGACGGCAGGCTTGCGTGGTTCGCGGTGAATTCGTTCCTCTCTTTTCTCACACTCCCACTCGCACTCACACTTTGCGCGGGTACACTGGTTCCCACCTGCCCTCTCTTCGCGTTTCGGGAGCCTCCCACCATGACACGCCGGTTCGTTTGTCTCATCGCGTTCGCGCTTCTTCTCGGAGGGCTAACGCCCCCCGCTCGCCTGTCCGCTCAACCCAAAGGCGGGCCGTTGACTCCCGAACAGGCGTTCGCGGCTCTGAAGGTCGCGGACGGCTTCCAGGTGGAACTCTTCGCCGCGGAGCCGATGTTGATTAACCCGACGACGATTGATGTGGACCACAAGGGGCGTGTGTGGGTCGCGGAGGCCGTGAACTACCGGAGGAAGAACTTCGGCCGGCCGATCATTCGCAAGGAAGGCGACCGCATCGTGGTTCTGGTGGACGAGAAGGGCGAAGGAAAGGCGTCGAAGGCGGTCACGTTCTACCAGGGAGCAGAGATCATCGCGCCGCTGGGAGTGTGCGTTGCGCCAATGGCGAACCCCGACCGCAAGGGAGGGGGTGAATCGCTGAAGGTGTTCGTGTGTCAGTCGCCGGACATCCTTCTGTTTGAAGACAAGGACGGCGACCTGAAGGCGGACGGGCCGCCGAAGAAGTTCCTGACGGGCTTTCGCGGGTTCGATCACGATCACGGAGTTCACGGCATCAACATCGGGCCGGATGGCAAGCTCTACTTCACCGTGGGCGATGCGGGAGTCGGCGGGTTGCAGTCAAGCGACGGGAAGGGCCGCAAGTGGACGAGCAACACCACCGATTGCCGCGCGGGGACTGTCTGGCGCTGTGACATGGACGGCACGAACCTCGAACTGATCGCTCACAACTTCCGCAATAACTACGAGTGCTGCGTCGATAGCTTCGGCGAGGTGTGGCTCTCGGATAACGATGATGATGGCAATCAGCAAACTCGCATCTGCTTCGTGATGCCCGGCGGGAACTACGGCTATCACCCGCGTGGTGCGGGGCAAACACACTGGCACGAGGAGCAACCGGGGATCGTTCACAAGACGCTTCGCACGGGCTTCGGCAGCCCGACGGGAATTACGTTCTACGAAGGTGCGCTGTTCGACAAGAAGTACACCGGAGCACTTCTTCACTGCGATGCTGGCCCGCGTGAGGTGCGGTGGTTCCACCGCAAACCAAAAGGCGCGGGGTATGAACTCGACAAAGAGATTCTGCTCACGAGCACCGACAACTGGTTCCGGCCAAGCGATGTGTGTATCGCGCCCGATGGCTCGATCTTCGTCTCGGACTGGTACGACAAGGGCGTCGGCGGGCACGCGATGGACGATCCGAAGGACGGCCGCATCTACCGAATCACTCCAAAGGGGCACAAGGGTTACAAGGTGCCGGAGGTGAAGCTGGGCGACGCAAAGGGAGTGCTGGCTGCTCTCGGAAGTCCGTGTCAGGCGATGCGATGGCTCGGTTATCAAAGTGTGCAAGTTATGGACCGGAAGCAACTCGATGGCGTATTTGCTCCGGTCTTTGAACCAGAATTGCGGGAACTGCAAGCTCGTGTCTTCTGGGCAGCAACGGCGCCTCTGCTCAAAAGTACGAAAAAGGATCCGAGCGAGATCACGGCAGTTGGCTACGCCATGATGTTACGGGGCGAAGGCAATCCGGAGCGTTTCCTGTCAACGGCGTTCCGGATGGATCGCGTGCTTTTTGGCAGGAGTACGTTAGAGACTCCCCAGTTCGCAGATTGGTCAGGCAAGAAAGAAGAAGTAGAAGGACTGGATGCGGCAGCAAGACGCGAACTGCTTCTCAATTGCCGAGATACCGAACCAGCAAAGATGAAGGGGGCATTCTACGCTCTCGCCAAGCTCTACGACGGTTCCGATCACTTCTACCTCGCGGCGTTGAACATCGCGTGCGGGACCGATCCGAAGCGCCGAGACGAAATCCTCGCGGACTTCGACAAGCACTTCCCGGAGTGGAACGACAAGGTCGCCAATCTGGTATGGGAACTGCGACCGAAGTCCGTGCTTCCGCGGCTCGGCAAGTTGCTGACTGATCCCAAGCTGACTGCGGTTCAGAAGGCACGCATCGTGGACATTATCGCGGCCAATGACGACATCGCCGCCGGTCGGACGATGCTCAACGTTCTGAAATCAGATGCAGCGCCCGAAATGAAGGTCCGCGCTCTCGAAAGCCTCAAGCTCTTCATTCCAACCAAGTGGAAGGGACTTCAGAACAGTAAGGAACTCGCAGCGACCATCGACGCACTTCTCAAGGAGACGAAGACCACCGCGACCGCTCTTCAACTGATCGCAGCGGCCGGCAGTGTGAATCGCATCGAGGATGTGGTGAAGATCGCGAGCGACGAGAAAGCGCCGATGGACCTTCGCAAGGAAGCAGTTCGCACGCTCGGCAAGTTGCCTGACGACAAGAGCGTTGAAGCACTCATCAACATCGGTTCGCCGAAGAATGTGCTCTCGGTAGATTGCGTCAACGCGCTTGGCGAACTGCTTCCGAAGGGAGCAAAGCCGCCCGCGTACGCTCAACACGCGCTCCAAGCTCTTCAACTGGCCATCAAACTTCAAACGGCAACGCCCGAAATCAAGTCCGCGGCTCTCTCAGCGCTCGCGGCCAACCGCATCGGAACAATCTGGCTACTCGACACTCACCAGAAGGGCGAATTGCCGAAGGAACTGGTTGCCGAAGCCGGGCGGTTGCTCCGTAACTCGCCGTTCCAGGGTGAACGAAACCGCGCTCTGCTTCTGTTCCCCGCGCCGGGCAAACTCAATCCGAAAAATCTTCCCGCCATCCCGGAGTTAGCCAAGCGCACCGGTGACGCGGCTCGCGGAAAGGCCGTGTGGAACGCAAGTCTCACCGGAGCGGCTCAGTGTGCGAAGTGCCACATGGTTCGCGGAGTCGGCGGGCAGATCGGGCCGGATCTTTCGATGATCGGCAAGAAGGGCGGACGCGAGAACCTCTACGAGTCGATTCTGATTCCATCGAAGGCCATCGCGGACCAGTACCTTCAGCATCAGGTCACCACGACGAGTGATGTCACCATCACCGGCTTGCTTGTCGCGGAGACGCCAACGAGCATCACGCTTCGAGACGCCAACGGCAAGGACTTCGTCATTCCCAAGAAGGAGATCGAAGGGCAAGTCCGCAAGTTGAAGACTTCAATCATGCCCGAAGACATCATTGCAGCGCTCAATGAAGATGAACTCGCCGACCTGGTGGCGTATCTGGAAACGCTCAAGGTCGCGGCTCTCACCCCGGATAGCTTCGAGATCGCGGGGCCATTCAAGGCGAAGTCGATGGGCGAAGCGCTTGACACGAAGTCCATCCCGGAGCCGGGCGGGAAGTTCGAGAAAGCGACCTGGAAGACGATCCGCCCCGATGGGAAGGGCTACTTCGACCTCGCGGGGATGCACGGCAACGCGGCGACCAACTCCGCTTCGTATATGTACGTGGAGATTGAATCGCCCGTCGATCAGGACGCGGAGATTCTGCTCGGCTGCGACGATGGTGCGAAGCTGTGGGTGAACAAGAAGGAAGTGTTCACGACACGCGACACGAAGGCCGCGGCTCCGGAGCAACACAAGGTCGCGGTGAAGCTCGTGAAGGGGAAGAACGCCATCATGCTGAAGGTCGCCAACGGCAACAACCCGCACGGCTTCTACTTCTCGCTGACATCCGCCGAAGAGACGAAGGTGATGGGGAAGAAGTAAACGACCGCCAAAGAGCGACAATCAGAGCCGCGACTGTGAGGGAGCGGGTGTCTGTTATGGACCGCGGCCATCTTGGCCGCATGTCACAGGCGGGCCAGAGGCCCGCGGTCCATAACAGACACCCGCTCCCTCACAGTCGCGGCTCTGATTCAGCTTCGCCCAACACTTCGCGCCAGTAATCCGGGAGCGGGGCCTCGATGGTTAGCTCTTGTTTCGTGAAGGGATGCACCAGAGTCAGTCGGCGCGCGTGGAGTGCAATGACTCGGTCGCGTGGTAACTCCGCGACCGGACCGAAGGCACGTGTGCTGCCGTAAGTCGAGTCGCCTAGCACCGGATGCCCGCGCCACGCGGACTGCACACGAAGTTGATGCGTGCGGCCAGTCAGAGGAGTCAGCTCCAGAAGCGTGACTCCATCGAGCACGCGAAGCACGCGGTATTCCAGCATCGCGAGCTTTGCTCCGGGTTCGTTCTCCTTGGCACGTTCGACGCGAGACTCGTCCGGGAGCTTTCGCAGCCAGTCTTCCCACACGCCCGTTTCGGGTGAACCGATTCCTTCGACCAGCGCCCAGTACACCTTGCGAACGTTGTGCTCAGCGAACTGCCAGTGCACGCGCTGAGCGGCCTTCGTGTTCCGAGCGAAGCACACAACTCCGCTGACGGGCCGGTCGAGCCTGTGAGGAATGCCCAGATACACCCCCGCGGGCTTCGCGTACTTCTCCTTGATGTACGCCTTCGCCATCGCCTCCAGACTCGGCACTCCACTCGGCGCCTGAGTGAGAAGCGGAGCGGGTTTGTTTACGATGAGCAGGTGGTGATCTTCGTAAAGAATGTTGATAGTGGGCAGTGGACAGTGGGCAGAGGAAGACACAACCCCGTCATCATCTGATGACGAGGAGGCGCGGGGATCTTGCTGTTCCTCTGGAGTAGTCACACTGATTTCTAGCTTGAACAACGAGCCGCGACCGCAAGGGAGCGGTCTTGGTTTGTCT
>JAKEEV010000136.1 GCA_022616395.1 Planctomycetia bacterium
CTCGCCGAACGGCAGCGATTACTTAACCGCCGCTGGTTCCTCCGCGACTGTGGCGTTGGCCTGGGCGCGATCGCGCTCGCGGACCTGGCACGCGCAAATGACCCATCAGGAGGCTTACGCCCCCCGCTCGCCAAGACGCACCACGAACCGAAGGCGAAGCGCGTCATCTACCTGTTCATGGGTGGCGCGCCGAGTCATCTGGAGTTGTTCGACAACAAGCCGCAGCTCGCGAAGTTCGATGGCACGCTTCCTCCTCCGGAACTGGTGAAGAACTACCGGGCCGCGTTCATCAACCCAAGCTCGAAGCTCCTGGGGCCGAAGTTCAAGTTCAGGAAGTTCGGTAAGAACGGCACCGAACTTGGCGAACTGCTTCCCCACATTGGCGGAGTCGTGGACGACATCGCCATTGTGAAGTCAATGGTGACCGATGCGTTCAACCACGCGCCGGCGCAAATCTTCTGCCTCACCGGGCACCAGCAGTTCGGCCGACCGAGCATGGGTGCGTGGGTGAGCTACGGTCTTGGCAGCGAATCAAAGGACTTGCCGGGCTTCGTCGTATTCTCAAGCGGAAGCAAGGGACCGAGCGGTGGGAACTCGTGCTGGGGGAGCGGATTCCTGCCCTCATCGCACGCGGGGACGCTCTTCCGAAGCGCGGGCGACCCGGTACTGTTCCTCTCAAACCCCGCGGGCGTCGATTCGGCCATTCAGAAGGATTCGCTCGATGCGATCACCGCGCTGAACAAGAAGAGACTCGAAGTGGTTGGCGACCCGGAGATTTCCGCGCGCATTTCGGCTTACGAGATGGCCGGGCGCATGCAGGCAAGCGCGCCGGAGTTGATGGATCTCTCGAAGGAGACGAAGGACACGCTCGCGATGTATGGAGCCGAGCCGGGGAAGCCGAGCTTCGCCAACAACTGTCTGCTCGCGCGCCGACTCATCGAACGCGGAGTGCGATTCGTGCAAATCTTCCACGAAGCGTGGGACCACCACGGCGGACTTACCAACGGTCTGAAAACCGAGTGCAAGAAGACCGACCAGGCCAGCGCAGCGCTGGTGAAAGATCTGAAGCAACGCGGCCTCTTGAAGGACACGCTTGTGATCTGGGGAGGTGAGTTCGGTCGCACACCGATGGTGCAGGGCGGCAACGACGGACGCGACCACCACCCGAATTGCTACACAGTCTGGATGGCCGGAGGAGGAGTGAAGCCGGGCCTGGTGATGGGCAAGTCGGATGAGCTGGGTTTCAACGTGGTGGAAGACAAGGTCCACGTTCACGACTTAAACGCGACCATCCTGCACTTGCTCGGCATCGATCACACGCGGTTGACGTACCGACTCCAGGGCCGCGACTTCCGCCTCACCGATGTCCACGGCCACCTGGTCGAAAAGCTCTTGGCGTGACCCACCAGCGAACCCGGCCCGCAAGGGCCGCGGGTGGCGTGTTGGAGAAACCCACCGCCCCTGTGGGCGGGGTTCGCCAAACCCATGATTCAACTCCACAACCTCAGCATTCGGCAAGGAACATTCTCGCTCGCCAATATCTCGCTGGCGGTGCCGGTCGGGCGCTACGCGGTGCTCATGGGCAAGAGCGGCTGCGGCAAGACCACCATCCTCGAAGTGATCGCGGGGTTGCGCAAGCCGAGCGCGGGCGCGATTGTGCTCGCGGGTCGCGAGGTGACACTTCTTCGACCATCAGCGCGCCACGTCGGTTATGTTCCGCAAGATGGCGTGCTGTTCCCCACGATGACCGTGCGCGACAATCTGAGTTTTGCGCTGGATGTTCGTGGTGATGCCCTGCCCGATATTGAGAAGCGCGTCAGCGAACTGGCCGGCTGGCTGGAACTGACGGAGTTACTCGACCGGAAGCCGCATTTCTTGAGCGGAGGCGAAAAGCAGCGCGTGGCTCTTGGTCGCGCGCTTGCGAGTCGTCCGCCGGTATTGCTTCTGGATGAACCGCTCAGTTCGCTCGACGACGACACACGCGATCATCTCGTTTCTGTTCTCGCTCGACTTCGAGACACGCGCGAAGTAACCGTTCTGCATGTCACCCACAACCGCACCGAGGCCGAGCGCCTCGCGGATGTGGTCTTCCGGCTCGAAGAGGGTTCCGTGCGCCAGGTTGAATGACTGGCGAGAAGCTGCACCCGCTCGCTTGGCAGTAGTATCAAGGGGTGGCGGCTCAGGTCAGCAGTTCTCGTTTCGGGGTGTTGAAGCGCCCCTCCCCCGCCACCCCCTGCTTTTCTCCTCTGCTTGGTTTTCCCAGGATTTGTGGGGTTTTCTCACTTGGCGGTGCAAAGAGGTGGCCGTTATGGCCCCCAACTCCTTGAAAAGCTGGGGTTCTCGAAGGGGA
>JAKEEV010001034.1 GCA_022616395.1 Planctomycetia bacterium
CAGATCGGCCTTGTTGGTGAAGCTGTTGAACATCGGCCGCGCGGCCGCATCATATTGCGACAGCGGCGGAAGACCGAGAATCAACTCCATCGTGCGGATCATGCTCACCGTCTGATACTGAGTGCTGTCCACAAACTTTCGCTTCGTGTACGGCGAGATCACGAGGCCGACGGTGCGGTGTGCATCGACGTGGTCAGGGCCATTCTGCGCGTCATCCTCGATCACGAAGATCGCTGTTTCTTTCCACAGCGGCCCGTTACTGACTGCTTCAACCAGTTTGCCCAGACCGAGGTCATTCGACCCGACGCACGCTTGCGGAGTGTACGAGCCGACGCGTGTGCCGTCGGTGTGGTCTTCGCCCAGGCTCATGATGATGAACTGGGGCATCTTTGCGTCCTTGACGAACTGGTTGTATTCCTTGAGGAACACTTCCACGTTGTCGGTGTCGCGTGCCCGCGTGGCTTTCACCTTTGAGATGCCAAAGTCCGGGCACATGTGACCGACAAGCCCCGGCACGCGGCCTTCCATCTTCAGTCCGCCCTTGCCATCGCTGACGCGAGAGCCGTATTCGCCATAACTGCGATACGAAATCCCCGCGCGCTTGCACGCATCCCACAAGTAACCCGATGGCGGACGCGCGAGATTCCCTTCCTCATCATCCTCAACGCCCTTGCGCTGAGAGTAAGTGAGGTGCCAGTCGCGCGCGATGTAGTCGGTGTGATAGGCCGCGGTGCTCCAGGGGTGACCATCTCGGCTCACTTGCCCGTTGCAGTAGAGGTTGTCGAGCAAGACGAACTCTTCGGCGAGCTTGTGGTGATTGGGGGTCACCTTTCGCGGGAACATACACAGGCTCGGATCGCCGTTGCCCTTCGCCTTGTCGCCGAGTTTGGGGTCCGCGAGGTCTCCGAACACCTGATCGTAGGTCCGGTTCTCCTTGATGATATAAATCACATATTTGATCGGACTCGGATTGCCGACGCGAGTGGGAATCGCGGTCTTCTCCGGGTGAGGGGCGGCCGTCAGGAGTGAATCCGAGTACGGGCAGTTCTTGTAAACTTGAGCGGTCCATTCCTTGAGCGTTTTGTCGTCGGGCACCGGGACGATGGAGAGCGAACCGCTCAGCGTGGTGCCGATATACGGGTACGGAAGCAGTCGGCGAGCGATCTGCTTCACTTCATCCTTTTCCTTCTTCTTCAGTTCCTCCTTCGTGTAGAGCGGGTTCGGCTTGGTCTGGTTTCCCTTGCCGACGCCAACAAGAATGTTCTTGCCGTCAGGCGTGACCGCGATGGCCGTTGGATACCAGCCGGTGGGGATGAATCCTTTCACGATGCTCTCGGTTGGCTTCGCCACATCCACGACCGCCACGCAGTTGTTGTCCGCGTTGGCAACGAAGAGCGTCTTGCCGTCGGGCGCGAGCGCGAGCGCGTCTGGGTTGGTCCCTTCAGGTGCTTTGGGGAATAACGCGGTGTAAATCACTTCCGTCACGATGCCCTTTTTCGTGTCAATGACGTGAACGTTGTTGCTCGAAGCACACGCAACGAACAACCGCCCGTCTTTCGGGTGAAGAACCATCTGGTTGGGGTGTTCGCCGACGGGGATCTTTGCCACGACTCGCAACTCGATCGGGTCCACCGCAAGCACTTGCCGTCGCGACCAGTCCGACACATAGAGCAGGTGCCCGTTGGGACCAACGAGGATGTCATAAGGCCGCCCGCCAAGTTGAGCGGTCTTTGTGGCACTATCCTTGAGGCTGATCGCGGAGATTCGACCGTCGCGGAACACCATCTTGCCTTCCACTTCTTCGTTCCAGTGCATGTCGAGCGAGTAGACCACGCCGCGCGACTCGTCGAGGCACACGCCACTCTTGAATGTCCTGGCGTTCTTCATTTGCTCCGCGAGCTTCAGCACGTCTTCCTTCTTCATTTGCGCGGGGTTCGGTTCCTTCTTGCTGGTGCGAGTGAGTTTGGTGTCTTTCAGGTCGAAGGTATGAAGATAGCCGTTGCCGCCACCCGACCACCACACTTTGTCTTCGGCCTTGCTCACGGCGAAGCCGAACCAACTCTGCCGCGCCCACTTCGCGGTCACTACTTTGCCTTCTTTCAGATCGACTACCGACAAGTCGTGTTGATTAAATCCGTTGGTAGTGACGAGGGCATATCGATTGTTTTTCAGGGGGTGAATGTTTAGCGGTAGGTCGGCAATTTCGACGTGCTTGCCGACGGGAGTGAGGTGCCAGCCGTTGGGTAAGAGAAAGCCGTCCTTGGTCGGCCCGGCGAACATCGGTTTTGATTTGTCATCTTCCTTTGGGGCTGGTTTCTCGTCAGCGGAGACACTCAGCGCGATGATCGCGACCAGCAGCGCAGCGGCTCGGAACATTGGCAGCACCTCCAAGAGAGTAGGTGCCGCTCATGATGCACTTGGAATGTGCAGAAGGCGAGTGAGGAAGGTGTGAAGTTTGTGAGCGTCGGGGCGTAAGCCCGACGGTATTCAACCGATCACCGTCGGGCTTACGCCCCGACGCTCACGCCGGGTCGTTCGGCAGCGGGTTGCGGGCGAAAATCCATTCCTCGATGGGTTTGCCGTCAATGAGGTGTTCTTGCACGAAGCGCGGGATGCGGTCGGCGGTCATGCCCATGTACCACGTTCCTTCCGGGTACACGACGAGAATTGGTCCTCCGGTGCAGATTCGCATGCAACTCACCTTCGTGCGGTAACACGCGGTCGGCCCGGACTCCAGTGAGAGTTTCCGCTCTTTCAGTTCGCCTTTAAGAGTGTCCCACGCTTCCTGCGCCGCGGGCTTACCGATTGCTGCGCAACACGAATCACCGACGCAGAGAAACACATGCCGGTGGAACTGCCCGACCAGGAGCTTCCCCGCGATCTCGACGAGCTTCTC
>JAKEEV010001035.1 GCA_022616395.1 Planctomycetia bacterium
CCCGCGTGAAGTATCTGCATCATGAGCGAGGTGCCGGAGCGTGGCAGACCCGAGACGATGATGATTTCGGTGTTCATGAGTGATTGTGTCCTCAGCACGCTATGTAGAAATCCTGTGTGGTGCGGAAAGACAGAAGCCCCCTCACCCGCCGCTATTCGCGGAGCGAATCGCGTCAGTCGTTACGGCGGGTGAGGGGGCTTCTCTTCTCGACTTTCCCCACCCACCGACTGAGCATTTCGACATAGCATCCTCAGCACAGAGCCTCAGAGATTGACTTTCAGCACTCCTCGAAGACAGAACCCGGCGCCCAGCGAGACGATGAACCAGTAAATCACCCAGTAGTCGGTGCCGCTCGTCCATGAATCGCGTTCGGGATACGCAATCTCGATTGACTTCACAACCGATTCGCGCTCAAACGGCTTCTCGCGCGGGTAGAGCAGGGCGTCCGACCAGTTCCACGCCGGGCGAATGGGACTCACGCGCATTTCGCTGCTTCCCACAGCGATTTCCTTCTCGACTATTTGCCCATCAATCTGAAACGTCAAGCGGTGATAACCCGGCTGTGGCGCGCGGATGTTCCAGCACACTTCGCGCTGACTTGTGACGCGGACTGGGCCGCTCAAGTCTTCGATGGCATCGCTTGGAGCAAGTTCGAGCGCGGGCATCGGTGTGTTCGGTTCGCCATTGAGCTTCACGGTGACGACTGTTTCTTCGCCCACGGGAAGCGGAGCCGCCTGGTACCACGCTCCGAGCTGCGCGAGAAGCAGAACCATCGGAATCGTCATCACCAGAATCGGCACGATTGCCAGAAGCAACAGCCGAAACGCGCCGAGGAAGACGCGACCGTGCGCCTTGAGGCCGACCCAGGCGCTGTCCTTGAAGAGCTTCACGGCCAGCACGTTGGCGCGGATGTCGCGCCTCACGCGCTTGATTGCGCGCTGGTTGGAGGTGTACTTGAACATCACGAGCATCGCGATGCCGGTGAAGATTGCAACGAGAGTCGCGGAGAGCCAGCCTGGGAGTAGCCCAATGGGGAAGAGCAACCACCCCAGCGCGTTCGCCAGCGTGTTGAGGGCGACGACGATGGACGTGAGTACGTTCATCACTCGATGTACCCAAGTCCGCGAAGTTGCTTCGACACCTGATCCTCGGCTTCATCGACCTTGAGCTTCTTCAGTTCGTTCTCGATACAGTGAGCAACGAACTCCTCGACGCTGCTATACCCCGCGGCGTCAGAGGCTTTCTTCGCCCGGTCGTAGAGTGCCGGGTCGATGTTGATCTTGGCCACGCGAGCGGTCCTCCTTCTGGTGATCGACTATCCCAGCACATTGCGGCCGGTCATCGTTGGCGGAGTGGGCAAGCCGTATTCGGCGAGAATCGACGGGGCCATATCCACCAGCGGCTGCCCCTCGCGCATCATGCTTTCGGAGAGTCGCGGGTCCATTCCGTCAATGCCGATGACGATGACTTTCTTCCCCGCGGCTCGCGAGACGCGATTCACGCTGCCGAGGTAAATCCCCGCGCCCGCTGCTCCGACAACGCCAACTCCTCCTCCAATCGCAGCCGCGCGCTTGAGGAAAGTTCGCCGACTCGGTTTCTTCGGACTCGGTTCGGGCATTACGACCTCAGAGTAGTAGGCACACGCCGTGTGCGGTTCTGAAAGCTCTTGAAAGACAACGGCACACGGCGTGTGCCTACTACTTTGCTTCCACCGCAAGAACTCGGCCGTCCATGTAGTCCGGAGCAGGCACGCCGAAGACACCGAGCACCGTTGGTGCTCTGTCGAGGAGGCGCGGGTTCTCGCCGTGGATCGCGTGATTGCAGAAGAGAATCCCCGGCACCACAGACGGATCGACGCAATGGTCTCCGCTCCAGGCTTTCATGTTGTCGTGGAAGACCGCTGTGCTTGTGCGACCAACGGCCGCGTCCCACGACACGCGATAACCACTCTCGTAACCCACGATGAGGTCCGGAGCCTGATCGGTGTACGGTCCGCGATACGCCTTCTGAGCCTGATAGATTCGGCGGAATGCGTGTGTTCCGTTCGCGGGATCAACAAGCGTTGCGAGTTTCTCCGCGATCTCCGCGCGCAGTTTCTCTGCTTCGATTTCAGGGTCAACGATTCCTTGTGCGAACTTGCCCTTCAGGTTCAGAAAGATTCCAGTCAGCCCGATGGCGAACGCTCGCGTTTTCGACCAGTCCACACCCGCCAGATAGTCTTCCCCTCTGCGTGCATCATCCACGACCAGATAGCCGTTCTCTTCCAGCCAGCGGTTGAGATCAACTCCGCGGCGGAATGTTGTGAAGCCGTGATCGGAAAGCACCATGAGCAGCGTGTCGGTGCCCGCACACTTCGCCATCGTTCGGCCGACCAGCGCGTCCATGCGTGTGTAGAGGGCTTCGATTGCGTTGGCGTGTTCAGTTGGCGCTTCGGCCGGTCGCGCTGGGTGCTGCGCGTCGTGGTAGCGCCAGAACACGTGCTGCATGCGGTCGGAACCATCGAAGACGCACACGCACAGCCCGCGCGGCACGTTCTCGAGCGCATCGAAGAACATCTCTTCGCGCTCGCGGTCGTGGTCAAGGCACTGCTGGCGGAAGTGTTCGTCTTCAAGGACGTGTTCGTTCAGTCCCCACGTATCTTCGGCCAGTCCGAGAGTCGCGTACGAACCCTGACGGTTGGCGAGATACACCGGATAGACCGCGGGGTAACCGATCGGCAGCGCGGGATTCTCCGGGTCGATGTTCACGGGAGTTGCGTAAAGTTCAAACTCCGGCTCGGTGGCCAGCAGCATGAACTTGCACACTCCGCGAACTTTCACGCGCGGAAACGTTCTGAAACAGACCGACACCCACGGAGTGTACTGGCCGTTACGGAGTTCGTAACGCGCTCCGTCGATGGCGAGTTCCGCGAGGTCTTTCTCCTTCACAGTCACAGTGAACGACACTTTCAGCGGTCCGCGATCTTTGCGTAATGGATGGTCGGGGCCGATCAGTTCGCCTCGAATGATATTTCCCTTGCGCTCAACGACCTGCACATCGCCACCGGTCTTCGCTCCCTCCTTTCGCTTGCGAGTTGTGAACAGCGAGAACGTGCCCTGACTTCCTCGCAGGTCTGGTACACACATCGCGGAGAGCTGTACGCCGTGAAGTTTCTCCGCGGGGAACGTGATCGGCACGCGAAGTACGCAGTTGAAGATTCCGTAGTCGCTCAACACCGACCAGAACGGCTTGCTCTTGCGAAGTAAACGCACATCGGGCTTGCCGAGCGGGAAGCGATACTTGCCGAGCGTGAGTGCGCGCCTCGGCGGGCGCACTTCGACCGAGCTGAGTTTCGGCTGGTAGGTTTTCTCGTCGGGAATGAGGAAATCGAAGATGTTGTGCTTGCCCGGGTTCACTCCGGTCTGGAACGTGGACCACGCGACCGGCGAGATTGGCGGAAGCGTACTTCCCAGCGCGCGGAAGCAACCTTGAGTTTGAAGTTTCGCGAGGTTGGGGAGCTTCCCCTCCGCCAGAAGTTTCACCGTCAGGCCATGATCGAGGCCATCAAGTCCCAGAACCACCACGCGCTTGAACTGAGGGCGCTTTGGTGGACGTTTGCGGAAGAATAGGCGCCAGAGGAAGCGGATCGGCCACGACAGGAACATCGCGAACGCGGAGATCACCGCCGCGAACATGACCAGAAACGATCCGCCGACCGCGAACCCCGCGCCGGGGCCGATGTAGGCAGCAGCGCGGCCCGGTTCCAGACCAACTGACAGGACGGCCAGAAGAAACGGCACCAGGAATCGATTCATCCGGCTCACGCGATTTGGGATGCATTGGGCCGATAGTCAACTTTTGTACAGTAAGCTTTTCCGACAGTCAGGAGGTAATACGCAATCGCATGGATTGGTTTCGGTCTGCGGCGGGTTCCGCAAAATCCAATGGGATACTTGACTTTTGTACAGTAATAGCGCATACTGGAGGAGAGGGAACCGGCACGCCAGACCGACCACCCTGCGCGCCGGCAGCCACCCAACCCAGCGCAAGCCAAGCGCCAGGCATCGAGGCCAGGGGGTGGCCTTTCTAAACCCCATGAATTCCAGCGTTTGCTCGCCATAAAGGCCACATGGCCCCTCTCCAAAATGCACCAAACCCCACAAACCTGGGCGAAAGAGAGAAAACAGAAAACCGGGGGGTGGCGGGGGGAGGGGAACGC
>JAKEEV010001036.1 GCA_022616395.1 Planctomycetia bacterium
AGACTCATCGCGGCCGGTGACTTCCGCCCGATGCCGGTCACCGGTGGTGATGATGAACTGCGTGACCTGTGCGAGGCGGTCAACGACATGGCCCGTCGGCTCGCGGAGTTTCAGGAAGAGTTACAGCGCTCGGAACGTCTGCGTGTGCTGGGTCAGTTTTCAGGCGGATTAGCACACCAACTCCGCAACGCCGCGACCGGCGCGAAGCTGGCACTGGAAATCTTCCTTCAAGAGAATCCCTCCGCAGACCCGGAACCACTTCGAGTCGCGCTGCGACAACTCGCCCGCATCGAAAGCAACCTCAAGCAATTCCTGGCGCTCGGTCGGCCGCCCGCGGGCGAACATGCTCCGTGCGATCTCGCGATGCTCATCGACCAGGCGGTGCAGTTATTAAAACCGCACTCTCAGCACGCGGGGACTTCGGTGATCTGGTCAGTACCGAAGGAATCGTTCGTCCTCTCTGGTGACGCGGCGTCGTTATCACATTTACTCGGGAACGTGATTGGTAACGCGGTCGAGGCGGCCGGACCCGGAGGGGAAGTTCAGATTCGCATCGGAAAATTCGGAATCCAGAATTCGCTGCGCATCGAAGTGACCGACACCGGACCGGGTCCACCGGCAGAGATCGCGCAGAAACTGTTCGACCCGTTCGTGACCGGCAAAGAGCAAGGCGTCGGTTTGGGGCTTGCGGTCGCCAAACAAGCCGCGGAGTCTCACGGCGGACGGATCTTTTGGCACCGCGACAACGGCAACACAGTCTTCGTGATCGAGTTGCCCTCAGAGTAGAAGAGCGTGTGCGCTAAGAAGTCACAGGATTCGATTGAGTTAGAAAACCCCCTCACCCGCCGTTACGACTGACGCGAAGCGCGTCAGTCTACGGCGACCTCGCCCCGCTTGCGGGGCGAGGTGGTGTGATTGCAGTTCCGATGAGCTAAACGACAAGCGCAAGACCCCCCACCTCTCTTGCGCCGTGCGGGGGAGAGGTCGCCGCCGCGAAGCGCCTCGCTTCACGAAAAGCGGCGGGTGAGGGGGTCTTCTCTTCCAAAAAAGCCTCGCGCAGCCTGTGACAGGTTAGCGCAGACCCTCTCCGTACTTTGAAAGACCGTCCCGAATCGCTCTCAACTATCTCCCGCGAAATGGCGAAGTGATGGCAATGCCGCCTCAAGTACAATCAGAACCGAACTGAGGAACTCAACGGCCGTAATGGCTGCGCAGGGTGCCTGACTGGAGGGTGTCGTGCCAGAGCTACAGGGGAAAGTCGCCATTGTCACCGGCTCAAGCCGGGGAATCGGTCGGGCCATCGCACTTGGGCTTGCCAGGGCCGGATGCAACGTCGTCGTCGCTGCCAAAAGTACCGAGTCGACGGAGAAACTGCCCGGCTCCATCTTTACCGTTGCCTCCGAGGTGGAAGCACTCGGCGCCAAGGCGCTGCCGGTGCAACTCGACGTTCGGGAGGCCGAGCAGATCGAAAACATGGCGGCCCAGGCGCTTGAACGCTTCGGGCGGATCGACGTGTTGGTGAACAACGCGGGCGCTCTCTATTGGGCTGGCATCATCGACACGCCCCCAAAGCGGTTCGATCTGGTCATGGATGTCAACGCTCGGGCAGCGTTCCTCTGCTCGCGGGCCGCCCTACCTGCCATGATCCGCCAGGGAACTGGGCACATCATCAACATGAGTCCCCCGCTCGATCTGTCGATGCTGCCGGGTCGGGTCGCGTACGGCATCAGTAAGTTGGGGATGACGCTCTTGACTTTGGGGCTGGCGGAAGAGTTGAGGAGGAACAACGTCGCGGTCAACTCGCTCTGGCCGGTCACGATCATCGAGTCCCAGGCGAGCATCAACCACCATCTCGGCACGCCAGCGATGTGGCGGAAGCCGGACATTCTGGTCGACTGCGTGCTGCGGCTGGTCCAGAAGGAACCGTCCCAGATGACGGGTCAGACGCTGTTGGATGAAGACTTTCTGCGTGCCGAGGGCACAACAGACTTCAGCGGCTACGCCTGCGTGCCAGGGTCGAACCCGCCGCGTCTGTCCTGGTCCGCCCTCAGCAAGAGCTGAGTGCTCAGGAGTCTTTCTCCTTGACCCACCTTTAACTGATTCACCGCCCACTGACGAGTCCCGCGAGGTTTCTAAACAGGTGACAGTGAGAGAACCGCGTGGTATCCTCACCTATCGCGTCACGACTGCTTCCCTACTCTCAACCCCCAAAGGTGCCCCATGATTCGCCCGCTGTTCGCGTTGACCGCTCTGGTCGTTCTGGTTGGCTCGGCCAGTGCCCAGGATTTGCCCGGCCCGAAGATTACCTGGCCCGATGTGAAGGGCCTCAAGCGGCAGAAGCCCAACATGTTCAAGGACGAAGCCCTCGGCTACTCCGTGTCGTATATCGGTGACGTGACCGTTGCGACCTGC
Source organism: Planctomycetia bacterium (assembly GCA_022616395.1). Lineage (GTDB taxonomy): Bacteria > Planctomycetota > Planctomycetia > Gemmatales > Gemmataceae > Gemmata. The sequence goes on from JAKEEV010001036.1 coordinate 2,413, forward strand.
TTCGTGTACAACCTCGGCTTTGAACGAATTCCGACCGGCCCGAACTCCGACATGCTCAAGGCCGAAATGTACGAATCACTTCTGGCGCTGGAAGCGAACAAGACCAGCGGCCGGTACAAGACCATCTCTCCGCTCGACGAGAAGGTGATCCCCTTCGGCTCGAACAAAGCCGCGCCGCAAATCCGCCGAAAGCGCTACGAAGTGGAACTCCCCAAGGACGGAGAAGCCATCACCGAACTCTACGTGACCGGCTACAAGAACCACTTCATCAAGATTCGATCCACCTACCCCACCGACGACAAGGCCATCGGCGAAAAGGACATGGCCAACCTCCTCGACGCCCTCGGCAAAGCGCTGAAGTGATCGAAAAACCAAGACGAGGAATGGCCACAAAGAAGCACAAAAAGCACAAAAAGGAAGAGAGAACAGAGGGCAGAGAACAGAGGACAGAAATCAGAAGACAGGAACTGGCGTGGAGCAGTCTCGCTGGCTCTGTTTTCTGATCTCTGACTTCTGGCCTCTGTTCTCTCTTCCCTTTTGTGCTTTTTGTGCTTCTTTGTGGCCATCCTGTTTTGAGGCTTTGCCATGCCTGCCGAGACGCTCGAATTCAAAGCTGAACTGAAGCAACTGCTTCACCTCATCACACACTCACTGTACTCCGACCGCGAAATCTTCCTTCGCGAACTCATCTCCAACGCCTCGGATGCCATCAACAAGGTGCGATTCGATGCGCTCGCCAACGCGGAGAAGCTCGAAGGCAATACCGACTGGAAGATCAAGCTTACTCCCGACGCGACCAACAGCACGCTGACCGTTTCCGATAACGGCATCGGCATGACTCGTCAGGAAGTGATCGACAACCTCGGTACGGTCGCGCAGTCGGGAACCAAAGCCTTTCTCGAATCCGCCCGTCTCGCTGGTCGAACAGGCGAAGCGCCTGGGTTGATCGGGCAGTTCGGAGTGGGCTTCTACTCCGCGTTCATGGTCGCGGACAGGGTCACGGTGATTACTCGCGCGGCCGGCAGTTCGCCCGCCGATGGCACGAAGTGGGAATCCGATGGTCAGGGGAGTTTCTCGGTTGAGTCAGCCGAGAAGCAGACGCGCGGAACGCATGTGATTCTGCACTTGAAGGAAGACGCGAAGGAGTTTCTCGATTCGTGGAGACTCAGACAACTCGTGAGGAAGTTCTCCGACTTCCTCGAACACCCCGTCGTGATGGATGTCGAGAAGGAAGTTGACGGCAAGAAGGAAGTCACTGAAGAGACGCTCAACTCGCGCAAGGCAATCTGGCTTCGCAGCAAGAGCGAAGTGAAACGCGAGGAGTACGATGAGTTCTACAAGTCGCTGGCACACGACACCGAAGCCCCCGCGGCCGTCATTCACTATGCAGCGGAGGGGAAGACCGAATTCAAGGTGCTCGCGTTCATCCCAGCACACAAGCCGTGGGGCTTCGACTACGAGGAGCCGGTCGCGGGGCTGAAGCTCTATGTTCAGCGCGTACTCATCATGGACCGCTGCGAGCAAGTCCTTCCGAGTTATCTGCGATTCGTCAAGGGAGTGGTCGATTCCTCCGACTTGCCGCTGAACGTCTCGCGCGAGTTGCTTCAGCAGAACCCGCTCTTGGATGTGATTCAGAAAAGCGTGGTGAAGAACGTTCTCGACACGCTCGGCGGAATGAAGAATGTCGAGTTCGACAAGTATTTGCCGTTCTACAGGGGATTCGGCACCGTGCTCAAGGAAGGTCTTGTTCGCGACTGGACCAACCGAGCGAAGATCGCCGACCTGTTGCTTTTCGAGAGCGCCAACACCGAGGCGGGCAAATTCACCACGCTCGCGGAGTACGCCGAGAAGATGCCAACGGATCAGAAGGAGATCATTTACCTCATCGGCGAGGACGCGGAGCAACTGAGACGTTCGCCGTATCTGGAAGCCTTCCGCGCGAAGGGGCAAGACGTTCTTCTGCTAACCGATCCGATTGACGAGTTCGCGATTCCTCACCTTGATGAGTATGGAGGGAAGAAGCTCGTTGCGGCCAATCGCACGGAGTCCGCGCAGACAGGTGAAGTGCCCGCTGGGGTGAAGGAACAGTTCGCGCCGCTGATTGCGGCTCTCAAGAAGAAACTTCCCGAAGTCGCGGACGTGCGCCTCACCAACCGCCTCACTGAGAGCGCTGCGTGTCTGGTTGCGGAAGCCGGCGGGCAATCCGCTCACATGGAGCGCTTGCTCGAACGAATGGGACGCGACTCCATCGGCCGAAAGCGCGTGCTGGAACTCAACCCAACTCACGCGGCAGTGGAAGCCGTTCGCAAATTGCACGAGAAGGACGCGAGCGATCCGCGACTCGATGGCTACGCACGGCTCTTCTACGAACAGGCGGTGATCGCGGAGGGTTCCACGGTGACCGATCCGGTTGCGTTCGCCAAGCGCGTGAACGAACTGATCGCACGAGATGCGCAACCGGCAGGTTCTGCCTGAACGTGCGCAGTTCAGCGACCGCTGCGATTGCGGAATCCGCTACCCCATCGGATTTTGCCCGGTGTAGAATTGGAATGTGAGCAAGGAGAGATGGTGGAGCGTCGATCTCGGACACAACGGGAACTTTCGCCTAATCGGAAAGGAATCTCACATCTGGGACTTCTCGCCCAACGAAAACTCCGACGCGGGTTCCTTTTCGCTCTGGTTTTTCCGATTTCACGCAAACTTCGTGTTCTAGAGTTTTGTGACGTCGTTTTATGCCAACAGAGACGTGACCTGGTGAGGGAAACAGCCATGATGCTCACCCTCCTGACAGTGACCGGAATCGTAATCGGCCTCAGCGCTGTTTATGTGCTGAGTACAAAGTCACGACCGGTCGAAGTGCTGGCGAGCGAAACCACGATGGTCGGGATGACCGACCCGGCTTCCGAAACGCTCCCCGTTGGTCAAGAACCAACCGCGCTTCCTGCCGTCGAGTGGCACTTGACCACGGTATCGGCTCTCTCGGACGCGGAAGAGTTGCTCGACGCGCTTGAGAACCAGGGCTGCACCGAACGCGAACTGCTCGTGCTGGGTAACTCGTGCTTCGCGGTCCGCTGGCGTTAAGCACAAACGAAATACAGTTGATGCTCCTCGAAGCGTTGGGAGCCGTGAGCCGGATGCTCACGGCTCCCAACGTTTTTTTGCCTTCTTGAGTGTGGTCCGCTCGCTCCGTGAGCGGGCCACACTCAAAGCCACCTCGTTACACTCCGCGCTCAACTTTTCCTCTTCTCGCGTCGTCGGAGTGTTCGGAACGGCCGGTCCGTTCGTCTTTTGAGCGACGCGGCCTATCTTGGCGTCTTCCCTCACTTCGCGTCTGACTCACTCCAACAAGGAGGATTCCCATGTTCCGTTCACAGGGTTGGGTGCGGCGACTCATTGCCGTAAGCGTCCCGGCGCTGCTCCTCGCGGTGTTGGTCGGCTGCGGCGTTCAACAACAACCCGCTCCGGAAGTCGCCCAGGCACAGTCCGAAGAAGTGAAAAAGGAAGACCCGCCGAAGCAAGAACCGGCCACCGAACCGGAAGGAGAGGTTCATCGGCTGAAGAACGAGATCAAGCGAATTGAGGAATCAATCAAAGAGGTCAAGCAGAGCAAGGGCAAGCAGGAGAACCTCCTCGATCGCGCGGATAACTTGTCTATCAGCCCGTCGAAGCCAGCCCCGGATTCGGTCATCCTGGGTGGTTCGGGGAAAGGTTCGGTGGGTGGCATTTACCTTCCGAAGCCCGGCGATCCGAAGCCAGTCAACGGGCAAGGCGAGGCGAAGCCCGGACCGACCGGCTACAACGCCCAGAACGCCGAGACCTACAGCGTGTATCGCGAGAACGAGTTCCGTTCGCCGCTCGTCGCTCCACTCTCCACCTTCTCCGCAGACGTGAACACCGCGTCCTACGCGAACACCAGGCGATTCATCACCGAAGGGAAACTGCCGCCCGCAAGCGCGGTGTTCCTCGCGGAGTTCGTCAATTACTTCCCCTACTCCTACGCGCAGCCGAAGGGAGATGATCCGGTCGCGTTCCACATCGAAATGGGCCCGTGCCCGTGGAACCGCAAGCATCACCTTCTGCGTGTCGGCGTGCAGGCGTACCAGATTCCCGCCGACAAGCTTCCTCCGCGCAATCTCGTGTTCCTCATCGACACCTCCGGCTCGATGCAACAGGAGAACCGGCTTCCTCTGGTGAAGAAATCGCTCGGTCTGCTCGTGGAGACACTCACGGAGAAGGATCGCGTGAGCATCGTGACCTATGCCGGCGATGTGAACGTCTCACTGGTTGGGGCGAAGGGGTCCGAGAAGCAGAAGATCAAGAATGCGGTCGACGAACTGCGTGCTCAGGGGAGTACCTACGGCGAGGGCGGCATCAAGCGTGCCTACCAACTGGCACGCGAGACGTTCATCGAGGGAGGAGTGAATCGCGTGATCCTCTGCACCGATGGCGACTTCAATGTGGGTGTGACCGACAACGGCGAATTGGTGAAGCTCATCGAGGATCAGCGCCGAAGTCGCGTGTTCCTCACGATCCTGGGCTTCGCCATGGGCAATTACAAGGATGACCGGCTCAAGGAACTCGCCAACCACGGCAACGGCCACCACGCCTACATTGACTCGCTCGATGAAGCAAAGAAAGTCTTCGTGGAGCAAGGCGGAGCGCTTGTTTGTGTCGCGAAGGACGTGAAGTTCCAGATCGACTTCAACCCCACGAAGGTGAACGCCTACCGGCTTGTCGGTTACGAAAACCGCCTCTTGAAGGATGAGGACTTCAAGAACGACGCGAAGGACGCGGACGATATGGGAAGCGGCCATCAAGTGACGGTGCTCTACGAGATCGTTCCTTCTAATGTGAAGTTCGATTTACCGGAAGTGGAGCCGAGCAAGTATCAGAAGCAGGCACCCGCCAACATCGCCGACGAGTGGCTGGAAGTCCGGATGCGATACAAGCACCCGGAAGCCGAAACGAGCAAGGAACTGAGCAAGGCGTTCAAGGGCGAAGTCGCGAAGGATTTGAGCGATGACTTCCGCTTCGCCGCGGCTGCTGCGTCATTCGGGATGATCCTGCGCGACTCGAAGTTCCGCGGCGCGATGACTTATGCGGGCGTGATCGAGGAGGCTCAAGGTTGCCTCGGCGCGGACCCGAATGGACACCGCAAGCAGTTCCTGGCACTGGTCAAGCAAGCCAAAGAGTTGAGCGACAAGCCCACGGACCGGGAGAAAGATCTCCTCGGCGAGGGACCGGTGATGGAGGAGAAGACACTTCGCCGAATCGCGGAAGCCTGGGGCACTCTTCAACCAGAGGAGCGAGTCAGAATCCGGGACCGCGTCCTCAATGACCTGCCGCCGAAGTACGAGCCGATGATTCGGGAATACTTCAATGCCCTGGACAAACTCCACGGTTACAAGAAGTGATGCAGAGGAACCGATCACCAAACGACACGCGGCCGGGAACTTTTCCCGGCCGCGTGTCGTTTTCATCGAGTCGCGAGTGTGGATCAGGCCAGAGCGGTCTTGACCGCCTTGATCGGGTTGATCCGCACCTTGTGGTGAGCCGGTTTGTCCTTGGTGACGTACATCTGACCGGTGAGCGGGTTCTTCTTCTCGATGCCGCCCTTCTTCGCCTCGACGAAGGTGCGCGTCATCCGGGCCAGACCGGGGAAGACGAACTTGCCCGAGCTCTTGAGCTGATCGGTCACGGTATTGACGATCTCCGTCAGCACCGCATCGATTTGCTTTTTGCTCAACTCCGTCTTCTCCGCGAGGTGTGTGACGAACTGAGACTTCGTCATGGTCTTCTTGCCCGACTTCTTCCCGGTTCCCTTTGCCGCCTTTGCCATGGTTAATCGCTCCCCGTTCGAGGTCAAGGGTCTCGAAACTGCCTGAAAAACTAAGAGTTTTCGCGAGCGTGTCAACGGGACTACGCGAATTCCCTTGAAATATCCGGTATTTTCTCCCTGGAAAGCCCTCAAGACGCGTTTTCCGCCCACTTTTCCAGGGGTTTCACCCGGCTGAGCCGGGAAATCCGAAACAAAGCCCCAATCCGAAATTCAAAACACGATCAAGGAGTTTTCCTCCTCACGTGCGTTCGACCTTCCCACCGAAGGCGGGCAGACGAACTACCTGGAACTGCCGACTGGAGTCTCTTTGGATCAATTATTGGGTGTTGAATGCGTTGAATCGCGCGGACATGGCAGAACGCGTGTGCGCCCTCTTCGCTCCATCGCATCCCCGATCTCAGATAGAAGCGCGGGGAACAAGTTCATCGCGGCGTGGAGTCGAGACGGAAAGAAGTGGACCGAGTTCGACGCCAGGAAAGTGGATTGGGATAAGAAGGTGAAGGTCGGGGTCGTCGCGGAGAACATCTTTCAGGTGCCGGTGGAAGTCGGCTTCGACCAGTACAGTCTTACCCAGCCGAAAAAATGATCGACGTGAACGCGAACGTGGGG
>JAKEEV010001037.1 GCA_022616395.1 Planctomycetia bacterium
CGCTCTCACCAGCCGGCTTACGCCGGCCGTTCGCCAGATCGCTCAATCAACACAACCGCGTGGCAGCCGATTGCCTCTCCGCGGCCGATGTGACCGACCTTTTCGCCGCTCTTCGCTTTCACGTTCACGCAGTCGGGCGGCAGGCCAATCAGATTCGCCACGGTGTCGCGGATCGCGGACTTTACCGGGCCGAGTTTCGGCTCCTCAGCGAAGATCGTCACGTCTAAATTGACCGGCCGCCAGCCCAGTTGGTTCAGTTTGGCAAGCGTTTCGCTCAGAAATCGTCTCGAATCCGCGCCCTGCCAGCGCGGGTCGGTGTCGGGGTAAGCGTCTCCGATGTCGCCCAACCCAGCCGCGCCCAAGAGCGCGTCGGTGATCGCATGAAGAACCGCGTCGGCGTCCGAATGGCCGTACAGTCCGCGCGAATGCGGAATCGCGACTCCGCCCAGGATGAGGGGTCGCCCTTCGGTTAGCCGGTGTGTGTCGTGCCCACTTCCCACGCGAAACACGGTCTGATTGCCTTTCGAGGCGCGGTTCGGAAACCTGCGGGGATTGTATCGCCAAGCCCGTTTCGGGCACAACGCGGAGTCACAAGCCTGTTCCGGGGGTGCATCCAGATTGTCTTGGGTAACTCACCGCCCAGCCGGCTAACGCCAGCGGTTCGACGGGGCGTTGTCGAACCGCCGGCGTTAGCCGGCTGGGTCAAGACCCAGAAAACTTGGTTACACCCTGTTCCGGGGCGAAAGATGAAGAAAAAATGTACAGGAGATGTCAGAATCAGAATGCTCTGTCCGTTTTGATGACAGAGAGACTCGCAATGACTCTCGAACCGGACGCCATTGTGCAAGTGCTTCTCCGGGAGCGGTTAAGGGTGACTGCTCTGGCGGCGTCCGTGGTGCGCGACGTTCACGCGGCCGACGACATCTTCCAGCAGGTGGTGTTGTCGGCCCTCGAATCGCGCTCCCAGTTTCATGATGTGGGTCATGTGCTCGCGTGGTCGCTGCGAGCCGCGCGGCACCGGGCAATTGATCTTGCCCGCAGCCGGCAGCTTCGCCCACTGCCGGATGAAGTGCTCGATCTGCTCGAATCGCGTTCGGGCGACCCGGCTGGAACCCATTGGTCCGACCGCGACGAGGCGCTTCACCATTGCATGAGTCTCCTGGCTCCGGCCGCGCGGGGATTGCTTCAGATGAAATATGGCGAAGGGCTGACGGCCGCGGCAATCGCCACGAGGCTCCAACGCAGCTCAGACGCGGTGTATCAAAGCCTGTCGCGCATTCATCGGTGTCTTCGCGAATGCGTGGAACGGCAAATGACCGGGGTGGAGAAGCCTGTTCGCGAGGGAACTTCGTGACCGAGTCACCCAACTCACGCCTGGATGTTCTGTTCGTCCGGTACTGGGACAACTCCCTGACTCCGGCCGAAGGGGACGAGCTTGCGGGGTTGCTCGCGGTAGATCGAGTGTCGCGCGAGTGGTTCCAGCTTTTGAGTATGCAAGCGGTCGCGGCCGCGGAGTTGCCCGCCTTCACTTTGCCCACACTCGAACCTCAACCCACACCATCCGCGCCGAAGGAAGCGCGGCGCGGATGGTCGCGTCGGCGGGTGCTGGGACTGATCGGAGGCGGATTGGCCGTGGGAGTTGGCAGTGTCGCGCTGGGACAGTGGCTGTGGAACGAGAAGCCGGACACTCGCATCAGCCTGACCAATGTTCGGGGAACAGTGCGGATGCGAGCGGCCGACGGGCACTTGCTGCCAGCCTATGGCCCCGTTCCTAGCGGAGCGACAGTATCCACAGAAGGGATCGGAGCCTCGGCGGTCCTGAAGTACCCGGACGGAAGCACCGTCTCGCTGCTCGGCGATTCGGCCATCACCGTGACGGATGGCGGTCGCGGATTGCAGCTTCACCAGGGAGCCGCCAGCGCTGAATTGCACTCACGCGAAGCGGAAGACCGGCTGACGCTCAGAACCGATCTGGTAACCCTCGCGAATGCCAGCGGAGTGATGCTGACGCTCGGCCAGGGAATTCGAGCAACCGAAGTAGAAGTGCAACAGGGAGCCGTGTCTGTTTCGGACCCAACAGGAGAACCGCTCGCGGTTGTCCGGGCGGGCGAACTGCTCACGGTGGATGCCAACGGAGACCGTCTTCAGAGGCGCACGCCCGCAACGCCCGACACCTTCGCATGGGACTTGACCGTTCCTCTGCCGGAAGGCTGGCACGTGGGGCGCAGAGAAGTCGGCGCGCTTGGCCCGGTCCTGCGCCCGGAGCCGTGGCCCGATCCGTACTACAACGGCACGGTCATGCATCAAATCCGCTCCGACAAGCAGTGGACACGCGGATTCTTCCGGCTGGTCGAAGGCTCGACGATCCACGTCCGCTACCGAGCCGATCGAGCTTGCCCGCGCAGTCAGTTCTGCTTCTGCGTCCGCACACCGAATACTCGCTGCCCAGACACCGGAATGGTGGAGTACAACAACGGATTCGAGGCATGTGCTCCTGGCGAGTGGAAGTGGGTCCGAGTCCACGCCGCGGACATGCTCCACAACAAGCACGCGCCCAAGTTCGGCTTACCGTGGACTGGGTTCTTGATCATCTTCAACACTTATGAGGAGGACATCGGCTTACAGATCGCGGAGTTCCGGGTCTCCCCACCCGGCTAAGTCACACTGTCACTCGTGAAACAACGGCACCCCAAGTGCTGCAAAAAACTGGGACCGGCGGTTTATCTCAAGCACCGCCAACTTGCAATCTCGACTCGTTCGCCCGTTGATCGTCGTCCATTTTTGTTGGAAGTGGTCCGTTAACCATTTTTCCCTGTCGCCGGAGGTCTCCCCCATGCGGCGCAATCGTTTCGGCTTCACACTCATCGAATTGTTGGTGGTGATCGCAATTATCGCGATCCTCATCGGGCTTCTGCTCCCCGCTGTCCAGAAGGTCCGCGAGGCCGCCGCGCGGATGCAGAGCGCTAACAACCTCAAGCAGATCGGTCTTGGTCTGCACAACGCCCACGATCAGATGAGCGCGTTCCCGCCAGTCACGGTCAACCAGTGGGCTTCGTATGCCAACGACGGCACCACGAACTTCAGCAGCTCCAACGTGGTGTATCGCGGGCCGTATCTCCCGCTCGACTACAACACTCGCGGTGGTGATAAGACCACCTTCTTCTACTGCCTGCTGTCCTACATCGAGCAGGATAACCTGCCGAGGAACTTGAACGGCTGGACGCAGTATTACATCATGGCCCAAAGGCGCGATGATCCGAACAAGATGGTTGGGAGCGAACACATCAAGATCTATCAGGCTCCCGCGGACCCCAGCCCATACAAGGAAATCAACTGGTCGTGGCCTTACACCGGCACCGGCTCGAACCACATTTTCAAGCAGACGCTCACCAGCTACGTACCCAACGCGCGGGTGTTTGGCACTCCACGACCCAACGGGGCGATGAGCGTCTGGGATGTGGCCTGGAGCAATGCCGGTGGAGGGGTGCTGAAGATGACCAGCATCATCGACGGAACATCGAATACCCTGTTCGTGGTCGAGAAGTCGATGGTCACTGGCGACAGGGTTCTAACCTACCGGGACTGGGGTTTCACCCGCACGCCCAGTGGAGGAAATGGTGGAGTAAACGGGTGGGCCTACACCGATAGCCAGCCGGAAACTTTCGGCTTCTTCGGTTGCAACTGCAACGATCCGCGTGTGACTTGGGACGATGCGGACGGTCAGTGGTGGCTCGGAAACTGCCGCGTGGGTGGGACGTCGGTTGAATTCTACCAGCCGCCGGTCCCAGCGCGCATCCGCTCCCAGCAGCACTGGGCCAACATCTACCCGTTCCACGCCGGTGGCACCATGGCGCTGATGGGTGATGGGAGCGTGCGGACAATCCGCTCCGGCGTCTCCGTCCTCGCGTGGAGTGCGGCCGTAACCCACAACGGCGGGGAAACAGCCAGCCTCGATAACTGATCCTCACGACCGCGCGGGCGGGTAATTCCCCGCCCGCGTTCATTCTCTATTTCTTTCATCTTCTCGCAGGGGGTTGCCATGTGGCGGGCGGCTGCGCGCGTCCTGCTGGTTGCGCTGGCGGCGGGGTTGACTCTCCATGCCGCGTCCTGTACCAGCGAGCGTAACGACCGGCTCCCGGAAACCGGAGCCACTCTGGAAGGAACAGTCAAGTACGGCAAGGAGGATCTTCAGTTCGCGCTGGTGATTGTCGTCGGGCCGGACGGACCAGCGTCAACCGGCAAGATCGAGGAGGACGGGAAATATAAGGTCGAGAACTGCCCGCTCGGCGAAGTGAAGGTGGCAGTCAACACCGACGCCGGAATGGGCGACTACAAGTCCGCGATTATGTCCAAGTCTTTCCAGGGGCCGGAGGCGAAGGGAGCGAAGAAGGCCGCCCTGAGATTCATCGAAGTGCCCAAAACTTACCACGACCCCGCAACCACTCCCCTCAAGACGACTGTCAACAAAGGACCGAATACCTACGACATCGTCATTCCGCGGTGATCGCGGGAAAGTCGCCCGCCACGGAGTGGCGGTTCTTCATAGTAGTCATCACGCTCCGCGTGATGTGTCTTTCTCTTCACCATCACGCGGAGCGTGATGACTACTATGAAACCCACGGCACACGGAGTGGCGGGCGACTTTTTCACTTCTTCTTCTCGATCGTCACGCTGTACACCCACAGGTTGAGGTCGTACTCGCCTTCCTTGAACTTGTCGTTCAAGAACCCGATCACCAGCGGCTGCTTGCCCTTCTTCAGCTTCGCGGTGAAGGTGTATTTCTTCTTCTCCTCCGTCGTGCAGGTGTGTTCCTTTGTCACTTCCGTTTCGCCCGCGGTCACTTTGAACTTTGCCAGTTC
>JAKEEV010001038.1 GCA_022616395.1 Planctomycetia bacterium
CGGCTCTGATAAACCCCGTCGCTTACGCTTCCGGCTCTGATAAACCCCGTCGCTTACGCTTCCGGCTCTGATAAACCCCGTCGCTTACGCTTCCGGCTCTGTTTTCGCCGCGCTCACATAAGCCTCGAAGTTCGCGACGGGAGTTCCCTTATCGACTCCGTGATTGAGGTTCAGAATGTGCCGCGCCCCGCCACCAGCGAGCAAACACGCCTTCACGGTCGCTTCCACTTGCTCTGGTGTTCCGGCACGCAGAATTTCCTCGTCCACGTTCCCCTGAAAGACCAGATGCGGGTACTCGCGTCGCGCTTTGGCGAGATCGTGTCGCGTGCCGAGGCTTATCACCTCCGCGCCCGTGGCGCACATCTGCTCCAGATACGGGCCTTCCTTGACGAAGAGTATTCGCGGAACGCCGACCGTGCCCGCAAAGATACTTGCGTGATACGGCTGTGCCCACGCATCGTATTCGGTGGGCGTGAGCATCCCGGCCCACGAGTCAAAGAGCTGATACACGTCCGCTCCGTCGGCGATCATCGTTCGCAAAAAGCCAATCGTCGCGGTCGAGAGCTTGTCTAACAAGCCGGTCCACACCGCGGGTTGTTCGGAGGCGAATCGACGCGTTGCCTCTATGTCTTTGCCCGTGCCGATGCAATAAGTCGCCACGGTGAACGGAGCGCCCGCGAAAGCAATCACCGGCAGCTCGCCGCGCAGTTCCTCTTTTACGCGCTGAAGCAGTTGGCGAATGTGCGTATAAGAATCTGGCGGTGGGGTTGGGTTCAGGCGTTCCAAATCGTTGAGCGTGCGGATTGGTGAATCGGGAACCGGCCCAGCGCCTGTTTTCAACTCGAAGGGCAAGCCCATCGAGACCGGCAGAGTGGTGATGTCGTAGAAGAGGATGATCGCGTCCACGCCGAACCGACGCGGACAGAGTGTTCCCTTCAGCGCGCTCTCGACATCTTCCGAGAACGCGAAGAAGCTCTTTCCCGCGCGGACCTTGTTAAACTCCGGGTCCCAGCGCCCGGCCTGTCGCATCGCCCACACCGGCACGCGCTCGACATGCTCTCCGCGAGCGGCTCGAACGAGGAGATGCTTGGAGTGGAATGAATCGGGCATGGAACATACTCAGGCGAACCCCGCCCGCAAGGGCGGTGGGTGGTTGGCGTGACAAGAGACCCACCGCCCTTGCGGGCGGGGTTCGCCTCACTGTGTCCCCTTCACACCAACATACAGAGTCGCGATGCCAAAGGTGAACGGCAGGTACTTCACTTCCTCCAGCCCCGCGGATTGCATCTTCTCGACCAGAGCCTCGTAGTCGGGGAACTTCAGCACGCTGGCCGGAAGGTAGCGATAGGCGCTTTCGCGGCTGCGTGAGATCAACTGACCGACGAGCGGCAACACATAGCGGAAGTAGCAACTATACAGCCGCCCCAGAATTGGGTTTCGCGGCTTCGAGAACTCCAGAATGGCGACCCGACCGGCAGGTTTCGTTACTCGGACCATTTCGGCCAGCCCCTTGTCGGTGTCGGTGACATTGCGAAGCCCGAACGCGACCGTCACCAGTTGGAATGTGTTATCCGCGAACGGAAGAGCCTGAGCATCGGCCTCCACGAACTTCACGCGCTCGCCCGCGCCGGCCGCGGTCGCTTTCTTCACGGCGCGCAGAAGCATTTCGTGGGAGAAGTCCGCGCCGATAATGGGCACAGAGCCTTTTGCTTCGCGGTCGTAAGTGAGAGCAAGGTCTCCGGTCCCGGTGCAAAGATCGAGAATGGGTCCTAGAGACGCGGGTCCGGGAGGAACGAGCTTGGCGGTGCGCTCGCGCCAGCGCTTGTCGATATTGAGACTTAAGAGGTGATTGAGGAAGTCGTACCACGGCGCAATCTGGCCGAACATGCGCCGGATGCGAGCTTCCCGCTTGTCGAGCAATGAATCAGACACAGTGGTTCTTGTGTGACGGCTAGTGGACGGACTCTATTCAGGTTATATCTCCAACCGTGAGCCAGTCGGTCAGATAACACTCTTAAAGGAGTAGGCATTCGCTGGGTGCCGTTTTCAGAGTAGTCATCACGCTCCGCGTGATGTGTCTTTAGCTCCGCGTGATGACTACTCTGAAGACAGCGCTTGGCGTGATGTGTCTTTCGCTCCGCCGCTTGCGCGTCGGCATCACGCGGAGCGTGATGACTACTCTGAAGGCATACGGAGTGTGCCTACTACTCTGGGGAGTTCCCCATGCTCGAATGCAACACGTTCGCCATCACCGAGCACAAGAAGATTCTCTCCTCGGTGCAGAGTTACGACATCAAGAACGGAGAGACGGGCGATGTGGTCGGCAGTGCGAAGGAGAATATCGGGAGTCTCACGCAAGTTCTGCGCTGGGTGATGAGCAAGCAATTTCTCCCAACGATGGTGGAAGTGCGCGAGAAGCCAGACGATTCACTCGTGTTCACGCTGCGCCGCGGATGGTATCTCTTCCGGTCTCGTGTCGAAGTGCGCGATGCACAAGGCGAACTCGTCGGGTACTTCAAGAGCAAGTTCTTCACGATCAGCGGAGGATTTCACGTCTACGACAAGGACGACAAGTATTTCGCCCACGTCAAAGGCAGACTGTTCGGCTTCCACTACAAGTTCCTCACTGAGGATGACAAGGTGGAAATGGGCGAGGTGTCGAAGCAGATCGGAGGAGTCGCGGGTCTGGCTCGCGAGATGTTCTTCTCCGCGGACAACTACTTCCTGAAGATCAACCCCGACCTGGCCGAACAACCGATGTCGAAGATGCTACTACTCGCCGCGACTCTCGCGGTGGACATCATCTATAAGTCCGAGTCGAGGGGAACAGTCGATTCTTCCGACTTCGGCGGGGAGTGAGGAGTCAGTCACCATGTTAACGGCTGAAGGCTGCCGAGCGCGCCGGGAACAATTCCTGTCCTGGTTGAAGCCGGTCAATCCGATTGTGTTGGCCGATCCGATCCACCTGCGCTACTTCGCGAACTTCTTCGTGGATCCAATCAGCCTCAGCGCGGACTTCGGCGGCTTGCTCGTGATTCGCCCCGACGGCCACTCAACGCTCTTCCACGACCACAAGCTGCCGAAGTCCGTGGAACTGACTCACGTCGATGGCCGACAACCCGTTGCGTGGTACACCGGTCAAGAACCGGGCACTGCTCCTCGGCGACTGGTGCTGCTCCCAGCGCTTCAAGCCAATGGTGGACGCATTCACGATTGCATCTCTGACCCGCTCGCGCCGCAGGTGATCGACATCATCGCGCAAATGCGTCGAACGAAGAACCCCGATGAAGTCGAACTACTGAAGACGTGCATGAAAGCCACGGACGCGGGTCATGCGTGGGGAAGGGCAAACATCAAACCGGGAATGACCGAACTTCAAGCGTTCGCGGGTGTCTCAAACGCGGTCTACGCAGCACTCGGACACTGGGCGGTGATCTACGGAGACTTCACCGTGTCGCCCGGAGCAAAGAAACGCGGCGGACCTCCGACTCCTCATGTGCTTCAGCCCGGCGAGTTGTTCATTCTCGATTATTCAGTGATCGTGCAGGGCTACCGGAGCGACTTCACCAACACAATCTGTGTTGGGGGGAAGCCGACCGCCGACCAACAGAGGTTGTGCGATCTGAGTCTGGCCGCGATGGCCGCTGGCGAAAAGCAACTGAAGGCCGGAGCGACTTGCCAGAGCGTCTACGATGCGATGCGCGGAGTTTTCGCATCCGCGAATCTGGCGGACTATTTCACAACTCACGGCGGACACGGTCTGGGAATCTCTCACCCCGAACCGCCGTACATCGTGCGCCATTCCTCTGAAACACTCGTTGCCGGCGATGTGGTCACGCTCGAACCGGGCCTCTACGTGGATGGCATCGGCGGATTGCGCATCGAACACAACTACCTCGTGACCGACACCGGCTACGAGCGACTGAGTAATCACACGATTGCGCTCGTGTAGCGCGCTCTGGCTGCGGAAGGGAAATGCCATGCGAACAAACTTGCTCTCGCTCGTTGCTCTTCTGGGCGTGGCTGGCCCGGTGGTCGCGGAGCCATTCGAGTGGCAGAAGGCGACTCCGGAAAGTCACGGGATGTCAGCCGCGAAACTCGACGCGCTCAAGGATGAACTGGCGAAACGTCGGACGCGCGCTTTCCTGGTGATTCGCAACGACCGGATCGTCTACGAATGGTTCGCGGAGGGCGTCAAGGCCGATGGCAAGCAGGGAACCGCGTCTCTGGCGAAGGCGCTCGTCGGCGGGCTGTCGCTTGGAGTCGCGATCAGCGATGGACTCATCAAGCTCGACGACCCCGCGACGAAATACATCCCGGAGTGGAAGGACGATGCCCAGAAGTCCAAAATCACCGTCCGGCATCTCGGTTCGCACACCTCTGGGCTGTCGGATTCCGTTACGAAGGGCGTGAAGCACGAAGAGCAGCCGGGCTGGAAGGGCGACTTCTGGAAGCGCCTCGACCCGCCGAACGATCCCTTCACCATCGCGCGCGACAAGACCCCGATGCTCTTTGCGCCGGGAAAGAAGTTTCAGTACAGCAACCCCGGCATCGGGCTTCTGACGTATTGCGTTACCAGCGCTATCAAGGACGCGAAGCATCGCGACATCCGCACGCTGCTCAAGGAACGCGTCATGAAGCCGATTGGCGTGCCGGACGCGGAGTGGTCAGTCGGTTACGGCAAAACATTCACCGTCAATCAACTCCCGCTGGTCGGTTCGTGGGGAGGAGCGAGCTTCACTCCGCGAGCCACAGCGCGCATCGGTCGGCTGGTCGTTCGCGAAGGCGACTGGGACGGCCAGCGCATCATGACTCGCGATGCCGTGAAGCAAATCACCCACGATGCGGGGCTGCCGGGCAACTGCGGAATGGGCTGGTGGACGAACAACGCGCGCAGATACGACTGGCTTCCTCAAGATGCCGTGTGGGGAGCGGGCGCGGGCGATCAGGTGTTGCTTGTGGTGCCCAGCCTCAAGTTGATCGTGGTTCGCAACGGCGGCAATCTCGTCACCGCTGAGGAACTCAAGAAGCTCGCGCCGAAGGATGTATTCGAGGAGTTCCACGACCCGCGCGCGAAAGTTCTCTTCAAGTCAGCGGTCGAGGCAATCACGGATCAACCGGCAAACAGTTCCCCCTACCCGCCGAGCAAAGTTATCACCGGCCTTGAGTGGGCACCGAAGGACAGCATTATTCGCAAGGCGAAGGGGAGCGATAACTGGCCGCTGACCTGGGGCGATGACGACCACCTCTACACCGCCTACGGAGACGGGAACGGCTTTGCGCCATTCACACCGGAGAAACTTGGC
>JAKEEV010000137.1 GCA_022616395.1 Planctomycetia bacterium
ACCAGATTTCCCACGCTGCCGGTAATCGCAGGCGAGACACCGCCCTCGACTCGAACTCCCAGAATGCGTCCGTTGCGGTCCACGATGGCAATGATCGCATCGGAGCTGGCCGAAGCGGCCGCAGCGCGCTGAAGGAGAATATCCACCTCGACCGCGGTGATCGTTTCCTGCACCGTCGGTGCCGCGGCTCCGGGCGGCAGCGCGACAAGAAGTTGATCGCCGGGATTGGGCACGACCGTGTCGGTTGGCATCACCTTATAGAGGTCATTGAAGCCGCCATCCGCGTTGAAGGTATCCGCGGATGGTCCTCCGAAGAACGCATCGTTGCCTGCTCCAGCGAGCAGGGTCGTCGGTCCTCCTCCGGCAACGAGCTTGTTATCTCCTCCGTCCCCGTCAATGGTCGTCGGTTGCGTGATGACCGGGTCAATGATGATGGCGTCATTGCCGGTTCCACCATTGACCACGATGGAAGTCACCGCACCCGACGCGAACGCCCCGATTTCCACTGTCTCATCCAGAATCCGCAGGTTCGCGCCGTCCGCGAAGATGCGAATGCGGTCGTCGTCCGGATCGCCGGTGACCGTGAGAACGCCTGCGGCCAGCACCGCGGTTGCCGGGAGTGCCCGGTCTTCCAGACTCTCGCATTCCAGAGCATTCAGACGCGGTTCGCGTCGAGTTTCAGAGCTGTGCATGGCGCGCCGCCACTAAGAGTGAGATTCGCCCCTCATCATCAAAATCGGCAACTGGGGCCACTCTCTGTATCGTTTTCTCGGCAAAGTTTCGCTAATCGGAAGAATCCTCATGACTGGCACGTCCGGAACCGATGTTAAAGGACTAAGCACCGAAGTCGGTGCGCGATCAGGGCGTGTCGAGCGGGGGGAACGACATGGGCCGCAACTTGCAACTGGGACGATGGGTCTTGGGGGGCCTGTTGTGTCTGTGCGGAGCGGTTCGCGCGGATGAACCAGCGGTCGCTCCTCCTCCGCGACCCGTTGAACTGCCAGCGCTTCCTCCGGTGGTAGTTGCTCCTCTTCCACCAATACCGGAAGTTACATCACCAACGGTTCCGCTTCCTGTTCCGAGTGTGCCGAGCGCGCAGCCAGCGCCGAAGCAACCTGCACCCGTCACCCAGCCCGCGCCAAAGCAGCCAGCACCGAAGCAATCCGCGCCCAAACAACCGGCGCCGAAGCAACCCGCTCTGACTCAGCCCGTTACCAAACAACCCGCGCCAAAGCAACCGATCCGGAAGTCGCCAGCGCCCACCGCACTCCCAGCTCTGAAACAGCCCGCGCTCACACAGCCGATGCCGAATGTAAAGATTCCGGCACAGATGCCGCTTCGAGATACCACGCGCGATCCGATTGAGCGCGTGCTGGAACCGACCAAGCCCGGTGTCACGCCTCTCGACCCGGAAGCAACAGCCGCGTCTTATGCGTACTACCCGACGCTTGGTTTTTCCGGACCGAGCGGAGTGATTCCGCGCTCCGGCTCGAACGAAGAATTTGAGACGATGGAAGACCGCTGGCGAATCGGATTCCCCGAATGGGACCGCTATGGGCTGGGGCATCCGCGAGTGGCCGACTATCCGTACCGCTTGGGCCGATGGTACGATCCGTTCAATCAGAACGTACTCAAG
This sequence comes from Planctomycetia bacterium, assembly GCA_022616395.1. Classification (GTDB taxonomy): domain Bacteria; phylum Planctomycetota; class Planctomycetia; order Gemmatales; family Gemmataceae; genus Gemmata. The sequence goes on from JAKEEV010000137.1 coordinate 1,637, forward strand.
GGTGACTACCCATTCTGGGGTCAGCACAACTTCTTTGTCCTGACCGCGACTTCAAGCACGCTCTTTGAACGGCGAACGATTCCGACAGCGACGACGCCCTTCGAGAGCACCGCTCGGCCGTTCCAGAATGAGTTTTTCGGTCGGCCCGGTCAGTTCGTCTTCTCCGAGTTATTCACGGTGTCGTTCGATGTGTTCCACGGAGATGCTTCGTTCAAGCCCAACGACTGGCGCGTGAAGTTGACACCGGCGTTCAATGCCAACGTGCTCAACGCACAGGAGTTGGCGGTCATCAACCCGGATGTGCGCAAGGGGCTGCACCGCAACCGCTCGTGGACGACGCTTCAGGAGTGGTTCGTTGAATACAAGCTAGCGGACCTCAGCCCGGAATATGACTTCCTCTCGATCCGGGCCGGCTCGCAGTTCTTCCAGAGCGATTTCCGCGGATTTCTCTTCAGTGATACGAACCGCGGCGTGCGTCTGTTCGGGAACCTCGACGGCAACCGCACTCAGTTCAACCTGGCTTACTTCCGGCAGTTGGAGAAGGACACCAACAGCGGTCTGAACACGTTCACCGACCGCGACCAGGACATCATCATCGCCAACATCTTCCGGCAGGACTTCATCTTCCCCGGCTTCACGGCGTCCGCGAGCGTCCACTACAACAACGACGCCCCATCGTTCAAGTTCGACAAGAACGGCTTTTTGGTTCGTCCCGACCCGGCGGGCGTGTTCCAGCCTCACCGCGTTGAAGCCTACTATTTCGGACTGGCCGGAGATGGTCATATCGACAGGTACAACATCTCGACCGCGGCCTTCTGGGTCATCGGTCGAGATAGCCGAAACCCGATCGCCGGTCAGCCGACCTCGATCAACGGCCAGTTCGCGGCTCTGGAGTTGTCTTACGACCGCGACTGGGCGCGCTTTCGCGTCAGCAGTCTGTATCAGTCTGGTGACGGCAACGCGGCCAACGGTCAGGCGACCGGCTTCGATAGCATCTTCGACTTCCAGAACTTCGGCGGCGAGTTCGGCTTCTGGCGCAGGAATCGAATTCCGCTGTTCGGCGTGGGGTTGAAGAACGATCAGAGTAACTTCGCGGATTTGCGGTCGAGCCGCATTCAGGGTCAGAGCAACTTCGTGAACCCCGGTTTGTGGCTGGTGAACGCGGGCGTGGACTTCGATGTGACTCCTCGGTTGCGGTCGATCAACAACGCCAACGTGTTGTTCTTCGACAAGACAAACTCGCTGGAAACGTTCACCTTCCAGATGGGCATTGAGCGGTTCATCGGTGTGGATTTGAGCACGGGGATTGAGTATCGTCCGCGGTTGAACAACAACGCGATCGTGCTGGCGGGTGCTTCGATGCTGGTCCCCGGCGGCGGCTTCCGCGGGCTGTACAACCGCATGACCAACAAGGTCCCGATCCTCTACGACCTCTTCACCGAAATCATCTTCACGTATTGAGCGGTGTCGATTGTCAGCACGAAGCCGGGGCGCGAGTCCCGGCTTCGTTCGTTTTGATGAAGTGACTTTTGGGAGCAGTGATGGCCCCCTCCCACACACCCCCTGTTTTGGTCACAGGGAGTTTTCGCCAGGATTTCTGGAGTTTGGACACTTTGCGGTGCAAAGAGGTGGCCTTTATGGCAACCTTTTGCCGTGTTTTCTGGTGTTTGCTGTGGGCCAGGGGTGGCCCTTTTGGCGACTCACGCCACACAACACGCGCAAAACGCAGGGAAAACACTCGCGGGTTGGCCCGGAATGGCCGTCAGACGGCAAAAAATCCGCGCTGATTGGGGTTTCTTCCGCGCGTTCCGCGTTGAAGAGCGTGGGGTGAACGACTCAGGACGCTCCGAGTGAAGTGAACGCGGAAACCGCCCGCTGTCGTTGTGAGCCTCAACTACACTATGAGCGATAATGTACGTTTGTCAAGTAACTTCCGCGCAACGGAGTGCGACCCGTAACGACAATCGGAGCCGGAAGCGTCAGCGACGGACGGTTTTGCTTTTTACGAGCCGGAAGCGTCAGCGAGGGAACACTTCACGATCCGTCGCTGACGCTTCCGGCTCCGATTCCGCTTCCGGCTCCGATTGTTATTCGGGCAACGCGACCTTGAGCGTTTCAGTCTTGTCTCCGCGTTGGAGCTTGACGGTTGCGTCTGCGATGGCGAGTGCATCGCGCAGAAGTCGTCTGAGCGACTCGGCATCGGTGGGCTTCTTGCCATTGACTTCCAGGATAGTGTCACCCACCTGGAACCCGGCTTTCTCGCAGAGCGTTCCGGCTTCGAGCTTCGCGACTTGCACCACGCCGTCCGCTGCTTTGACTTCAAGTCCGATCCGCGACAGTTCAAAGAAGGTGATGAAGCCCAGCGGGTTGGGTTCCTTGTCCTTGACGATTACTTTTTTGCTTTCTGCCTCCGTAATCTTTATCTTCCACTGCTCGAGCGCCGCAGGTGTGTCCAGTGGGTTGGGGGGGATACCGATATCGGGCAGTTTACCAACCGCTACCTTTCCACCTGTGATCAGTGTGCTCGATTCTGCCATTTCCTTGATCTCGATCTTGCCGCGAGCGATAATCAACGACTTCATCACGTTACGTGGTACGACCACATCGCCATCGCAGATAATGACTGACTGGGAGACACTCTCTCCAACGGTAATATCGTCCGTTGCCAGAATCAGTGACCTTTGGATGTCTGCTTTGGCATTTACTGGTCCTCGCGACACGATCAACCCCACCAGCGCCCACTCGGCCTTCACCTCGGTCGCCTGGACTGCTACTTGGTAGGCGCAGATGAGTTCACCTTTGCCGTCTTGCTTGGGCCGTGTGTACATTCCCGCAGTGCGGACGAATTTGGGAGCAGAGAGTTCCGCTTGATACTTGTCGAAACTCTGATAAACCACTGGTCCCCCCGGCATTCGATCTCCTTTCATTTCGGCCAACGTCACAGCCTTTGCTCCCATACACATTGCTGGCGCCCAGAGCCGCTCGTCCTCCGGCTTCAAGTTGAGCGCGGCGGTCGACGCAACATACAAATCGACCTGACCACGAGCGGCAAACCGCTCATCACGCGGCAGGCGTTTCAGGGCTGCTCTGTCGCGGATGGCCTTGATCGCCTTCGCGGCCCGACCCCGCACTTCGGGATCGGGTGACTTTAGCGCGGCCAGCAGTTCCGCTGGCGGCTCATCCACTGCTAGACTCGCCAACTTCTCAGTTGCTGCCTCGCGCTCCTGGAAGTCGTCGCTTCCCAATTGCCGCACCAATGCAGCCACATCCACCTTGCGCGGCGGTGGGATGTCCGAGGCCAGCACCACACAGCAACCTGCCACGAGCAATAGACACACGGAAAGACGCTTCATGGCTTATTCCACAGGAAGTGAGGATTGATCACACTCCCGCGAACGCGGCCAGATCAGCCGCGCTCAGGGAGACAACCATCTCTGTGAGCGCGGGTCAGGGGCCGACCGTACCTTGGTCGCCGCCCTCGTAGATCGGCATACCTACCAGGGTTGTCCCGTTCACGCGATACATGCCGTCGCCGGTTTTGGCCTCGTTGAACCCGATGGTGACCGAGATCGCAAAGAGCGTCCCCTTGCCGAAGTAGATGCCACCACCTTGGGTGTCCTCCGTGGGATCGGGGTTGGTCACCCAGTTGTGGTGAATCCACGTAGTGTTCATAAGCGTTAGATCTGTTCCCGCGCCAATCGCTTGGTGGACGTAGATCCCGCCGCCCCAGTTCTGAGCGTGGTTCTCGGCTACCTCGACGTGATCCAGAACGACGGGTGTTGCGTTTTGGGTGACCGAACCGAAGATGCTGATGCCACCGCCCCACTGTGCGGAATTCTGAGTGATACTGCTGTTGTAGATGCCAACAAACCCGCCACCGTCCGAGATGTTGATCCCACCACCAAATTTCGACGCCCCGTTCTGGGTGATGGTGCTGTCGAAGATGCTGAGGTTGCCTCCTCCATTCGTATAGATGGCACCACCCGCGTCCGTTGCGGTGTTGAGTCTGAGAGTGCAGTTCTGGACGGACAAGTCGCCTATTGAGTAGATGGCACCACCCAAAACCTCTGCGCCGTGGGACAGCCCCAAATTCTCGAGGTTCAACGTCGTATTCGCACTCGTAGTGAATAGGCGGTGTTGTTGCTGGGCATTCGGGTCGCGTGAAATCGTCATGAAGTTCTCGGACCCATTGATCGTCAGAGTGGTGTTTTCTTTCGTCAGTTTCAGATCCCGCTTTCCAGCAGCGGGATCGAGCGTGATTGTCCCTCCCTGGATGTCTTGCGAGAAAGTAATGGTATGATCTCCTGCTGGAAGGATGTTGAGTTGCTCAACTGCTTCGCGCAGGGTGAGTTTGCCGTCAATGTGGGTGTCGCCCAGAGCCGTGACGATGCGAGCGTCCGGCACGACGCGGTCTTCCATCTGTTCGACGCGCAGGATGGTGTGCAGTCGATCATTCTGAGGGGGGGGGCGAATGTTTGACTGTGTGCTGTTTCCGTCGGAACGGGAACATACGGCCTCCTGCTGCGTGACTTGAAGGATGGGTAAAGTGACAAACTCATCACATGGTAGCCGCTCGGTCAAAATTGTCCAGCGGTTGTCTGTGAATTTACCGTGAATGCGCATGCCTCATTTCGCGAACCATCGTGGATCGCACGGCAAAGTCGTTGAATGAACCCACCGCTCAAGCAGCGAACCCCTGGTCATGCCAGGGGTTCGTCTTCGGACTTCGCATCACGCAACTTCTTCGTTACTTCTTCTTGGCGGTCTTTATGTGGAGGTCGAGCCAGGCGACCCAGCGCGCCCAGAGGTCGAGCGTTGTTTCGCGCGCGATCGGGCCGTGACCCTCATACGGATACATGTAAAGAGCCGCGTCCTTGCCCAGGCCATCCAGAGCCATGAACAGAGCCTCCGAGTTAATCGGATGCGTCCCGACGTTCGCGTCTTCCATGCCGTGATACATCAGTAGCGCTCCATTCACCCGATTGGCCCACAACAGCGGAGACATTTCGAGATACGTTTCGCGTGCTTCCCACAACATCCTGCGTTCAGACTGGAAGCTCATGCTTGTCAGCGTGCGGTTGTAACAGCCATCGCCCGCGATTCCGGCCTTGAAGAACGGCGTGTGAGCAAGCGCGTTGGCTGTGCTGAAGGCTCCGTAACTGTGTCCGCCACAGGCGAGCCGGTCGCGGTCGATGATTCCGCGCTTGTCCAGTTCGTTGATCGCCGCCCAGAGGCTATTGCGCAGGTCGGGGATGTAGTTGTCGTTGAAGCGACCCGTTGGGCCGACGATGGGAACGTCCGGTTCAACCACCGCGTAGCCCGCGAGTGTCAGAATCGCCATGTTGCGCGGAGCGGGCGAGTTGAACCGGCCAGTTCCGCCAGTGGGAATGCCCGCTCCTCCTCGAGCACCAGGGCTGCGGTCATAAGACGCCTGGTCCGCGTACTCGCGTGGGTAAATCCAGAACAGCGCGGGAAGCTTGCCGGGTGCCTTCGGAGGAAGAGTAACCTTCACCCAGAACTTGAACCCATCCGATCGCGTGACTCGAATGCGCTCAATCTTCAGGTCGTGGAACCACGGAGAAGCGTCCACGTTCTTGGTGAGCTTGGTTACCTTACCGGTCGCGAGTTCCGTCATGTACGAATCGGGAACCACCTTGGTATTCTGTCGCGTGGTGAATACGCGCTTGATGTCGATCCCATCGACCGCGTCGATGGTTTCGAGCATGTCGCCCTTCCCCTCGAAGATGCGCGTCTTCTTGCCGGTCTTGATGTTGATCGAGTCGATGTAGGGCTTGGCGAACAGAGTCGCTTCTCCCTTGCGGCCTCGTTGGGTTCCCGACATGTAGACATCGCCCGTGCTGGAGATGCGAACGACATTCACGCCGCCCACCGAGCGCGTCATCAGCCCGACTCCGAACGTCTGCCCGCCGGGGAAGCCGCCGGGTTGTTCGTCCTGCTCCTGATCCTGATCGTCGGTGTCAATGTCATCATCGCCCTTCTTGGGGGTTTCCTTCTTCTTCGGTTCGTTTCCGCCAAAGGGGGAGCCGCGGGAAATCACATACGTCGTCTTCGGGTCGTTCAGATCGATACCGGTGATCTGCCTCTGGCCGTCAACGGTCTGCGAGAGGAAGATCCACTGGCAGTCTTCCGAATACTGAACGCCGGTTATGCGGCCGGGCGATTCGTACACCACCTTCGCATCGTCCTTGCCGAACGGAGGAAGCCACTGCATCACGCGATCCTTCCGGGTGGGTGGAAGCTCGGGCTGGACCTTCGGTCCGCTACCGAGCTTCGGATCATCTTTCTTCGTCGGTTCCAACTGAAGGAACGACATCCCCTTCCCGTCCGGCCGCCAGGAGAGATCGCGCTTGGCGTCTGGGTCGGTGGGTGGAGGAGCGACGGGTGGAGCCTTCGGATTCACGGGTTGGGGCGGTTGCGTCATCGGGTCGGGATTCGTGCCCTTCCCCTTCGGTCCCTTGGGAGTGGGCGGATTGGTGACAACGGGCTGCGGTTCGGTTTCGCGCAGGTTGCGATCCGAGAGCGTGAAGAGCGACTTGCCTTCCAGATTCCAGATGCTTTCCATCTGGCTGAAGCGAATGAACGGCACGAAGTAGGAGAACGGCTTCTTGATCGTGCTGACGCGGAACTGACTCTCGCCCGGAGCCGCGCTGACGCTGCGAATCATCCCCGGCGCGCCGATGTTGGTCACAGTCCCGTCCGAGACGTTCACCAGCGCGACCTGGCCGGTGATGAGGTGTTCAAGCAACTGAGCGTGATACGGCGATTCGAGCAGGTAGCGGTAAGTCCGCGAGGGGTCTTTCCCGTCGCGCGTGATTCGCACCTTCGGTTCGGTGGCGATTGGTCGTTGAGGAACGGGGCGCTTCCCTTCCTCCGGCAGTTGAACCGTCAGGATTCGCTTGCCGTCCTTCGACCACTGGAAGCTTGTCACGAGTGTGGCGAGTACGGGTGTTTTGGTGATTTGCTTGCAGGTGCCGGTTTCGGTGTCAGCCACACAGATGTGAGTGGAGTCTGAATAGAAGGCGAAGAACGCAATCCGCGAGCCATCCGGCGACCACAGCGGATTGCCGACGCGAGCCTTCGGAGGAACCTTCACCTTCACCGTGCGGTTCTCCGCGGGGAAGAACAGTTCAAAGCCCTCCGCGCTACTGACCCACAGCGAGCGCGCTCGACACGCAACCGGATCGAAGGCCATCTCTGCCAGATGCACGCACGCGCAGCCGAGCCGTTCGAGAGGAGGCATCGGATCGCGCTTCGCGAGCAGGAACTTTCTCCCGTCGGGGCTGATGTTGCGAAGGGTAACGATCTCGTTGGCGGCCGCGAGTACCGCGTCGGCGATTTCCTTCGGAGGAGTGAGATACGCTTCCTTCCCAAGCACCGCGAGTTGCGGATTCTCGACGGGCACAGATGTCCCCGCCGGTCGCGGAGGAGGAGCTTCCGGTGGAGCAACTCCCGGCTGAGCCGGCGCTGGCGCGATGACAAGCGCACACAGGAGCGCGATCGGCAACATCCCCGCGCCCCAAGAGCGAACGAATCGGCGAATCACTTGCATGGCAGCACCTCGGAGGATGAATCCACTCCAGCGCGAAGTTCAATCGCGCCTGGAATGGGTAAGTCAACACAAACCAGGAGTTTTGGTGTTGTCAGTAGACATGCGCGAACAGGAAGCGTCAACAAGGAGCAGGAAAATGCTGGTAGGTGCCGCCCTCTTTAGTAGGTCCGCCTTGCCGAGGCGGATTGGAATCAGAGCCGCGACCGTCAGGGAGCGCTGAGCCAAGAACGCTCCCTGACGGTCGCGGCTCTGAAAACAGTGCCGCCCGGCAGGCGGCACCTACTTAGCTTCACCACCAACACCGATCCGCGTCCCACTCCACGATCCCATAGTTCTCTGCGGGTGCCGGTGGAGGCGCATCGGTCTTCTGCATCTGTTCGCGCTCGTATTCCCGCCGGCCCTTCAGACGGACCCACGCCCGTTCGCGCACCGATTGCGGCCTGGCTTCTTCGCGGTCCACTTGCAGAAAATGTTCCTGCTCGGCGCTTGCGGGTTGAATCACCCCGGCCGCGAGAGCCTGCAACCAGTTCCCGTACTCCGTGAGCGCTTCGAGTTCATCAGGCGGAAAGACCGAAGTCTCGCAGCCGAAGACAAAGGGCCGCTGCTGGAGGTAGGTGAGGTGGTCGGCAGGAACCTTGGAGTTTCGGGGACTTGTCGCCATGATCTTGCCCTTGACGAACACCATCTCGTCGCCTGACTTCGACAACGAGAATACTGCAACCCGCTCCGTCCAGATATACAAGCAGGTTTTGCAAATTTCACTAACCCACAAACGTCTGTCTTCCTGCCAAAGCAACGCTTTGGCGTCGAGAATGAAGTCGAGAATGAAGTCGAGATTCGGAGCGGGCGGCTTGGGCTTGTCTGGGTCGGGATTGGGAAGCTCGGAGGTGAGGCCGTCCGCGCGTTGCTCGCGAACAACCATCTTCGCGATCTCTCCGCGAGCATTTGCCATCACAATGGGCGCGTGGATCGCTCCGGTACGTTCAATAATGGAACTCGCGCTCAGATCTCCGCGAGTTGTTCCTTCGAGTCTCCGAACTCCTTGAGTTTCACGCCGGCCTTCTCCATCAGCGACAGATAGAGGCTGCACATCTTCCGGTTCGGTTTGCCGAGATAGTCAAGGATGCGGCCGGTCTTGATTTGCCCTCCTCCGCGACCCAGCATCACAACGGGAAGCTGATCGTTGTTGTGGTTGCCGGTCATCATGCTCGAACAGTAGAGGATCATGCTGTTGTCGAGTAAGCTGCGGTCGGCTTCTTTGACCGCGTCGAGTTTCTGTGCGATGTAACTTACTTGCTCGGTGAAGAATTGATTCACCTTCAGCCAGTCCGCGTTGTCAGTATGCGAGAGGAGGTGGTGGATCATGTAATCCACCTTCAGATGCGGGAAGCGGAGCGAAGAGTGATCGTTGTTGAGCTTCAGGGTGCAGACGCGAGTGGTGTCCGTGCGGAACGCGAGCACGAGGATGTCGCACATGAGGCGCATGTGCTGATCAATATCTTGAGGAATGCCATCAAGCGGGCGCTTCATGTCGGGCTTGTCGATCGTGGGCCGCCACCCTTGCAGACGCCCGTTCTTGCCGGCCTGCTCGATACGTTGCTCCACCTCGCGCACGCTGGAGAGGTATTCGTCTAACCGGCGCTGGTCCGCTGTACTCACCTTGTTCTTGTAACTCGTCGCGTCTTCGCGCACTGCATCGAGTACGCTCTTGTCAGCTTTCCCCACTTCATCACGAAAGAGTCGGTCGAACGCCAGCGCGGGATAAAGTTCCAGCGGCGTGGGCGTGGTCGCGCTACTCCACGAGATGTGCGAACTGTAGATCATCGAGTAGTTCTTGTGGATCGCCGCTATCGAAGGCTCCGTGCCCAGAACGAGGCTTGGCACTTTCGTCTGGCCCTTCGTCTTCTCCGCGAGGAGTTGATCGCAACTGATTCCACTTTTGATCTCGCCACCCGGAGCGAGGTGCGCTCCGGTGAGCAAATTCCCCGTCTGACAACTGTGGATGCCTCCGATGAGTGCTTCGGCGTTGTAGAGTCCGCGAATGAAGAGCATCTTTTCGCGGAACGGCTTGAGGGGATCGAGAACCTTCCCGAACTCCATCTTCGTGCCTTCGCCTTTGGCCCACCACTCGCGTGTGTGGAAGCCATTGCCTGCGAAGATCACCGCGAACCGCACCGGCGGTTCGGACGAGGTGTTCTTGGGCTTGTCATCGCCCCACACCGGGACCGACTCCAACCACGGCAGAGCCATCGTCACGCCGACGCCGCGAAGGAATGATCGGCGGCAGAGGGGTTGTTGCGGAGTGTTCATGCGGTGGGTATCCTCTGTCCTGTGAAGCCGCAAGCGGCATAGGCTATGGGAGTCGTCACATGTCCCCCAATCCCATCGTGATCGCTCATCACTTGGTCTGGACGGCGTACGGTTGGTGGCTGCCGAACGACCCTCGTGGCAGCAACTCTCACTATATTGCCAGCGAAGCCATTGCCGAACTCGGGGAACTCCATCGCGGGCGCAAGAAGATTCAGCCGGCCGGTTGGGAAATCCGCGCCTTTTACGAGCGGGCGCGGGAGGTCTTACTGTTCCCGCTCTTGACCTTCGACGAGGCCGCCCGCGACGAAATCGGCGCTGCCTTCGGCGAAGTCATCGACGCCGAGCGCTACACGTGTTACGCCTGTGCCGTCATGCCGGACCACGTCCACATCCTGATCCGCAAGCACAAGCACACGGCCGAGGAGATGATCGAGCGGTTCCAGCAGGCGAGTCGTGACCGCTTGGCCGAAACCCACCACCGCACGACCGACCATCCAACCTGGGGCGGTCCAGGGTGGAAGGTGTTCCTCGACCACCCCGACGACGTTCGACGAACCATCACCTACATCGAGAAGAACCCGCTCCCACTGAGACTGCCGAAACAGCAGTGGCCGTTCGTCAAGGAGTACGACGGTTGGCCCCTGCATCCAGGACACAGCCCCAACTCACCCTACGTTAAGGCTCTGCGTGCTGCTGGGAAGCTGTAATCCTGAGCCGCTTGCGGCTTCGCAGGGGTTGCGAAGCCGCAAGCGGCTACTCGGAATACTCACTCCCTCTCACCATCCTGAACTGCTTGCTCTTGACAATCACCTGCACTGCTGCACTGATGCGCCCGTCGTTCTTGTTCAGTGCAGCCACCATTTCGTCGATGAGCGCTGTGTCGGAGAGCGTGACGGCCCGACCTAAAGCGTAACCGAGAAGCCGGCGACAGAATAGACGCACCACCACGTCTTTCTTCTTGGTGAGCAGATACGTGCGAAGTCCGTCGATGCCCTCGAACTCGGTGCCGTCCTTGAGTTTCGTTTTCGTATCGATAGCAAGGCCGCCGAAGTCCTTTTCGCGCAATCGGCCGATCGGGTCGTACTTCTCCAGCGCGAAGCCGAACGGGTCGATGCGGACGTGACACACAGCGCACGCCTGATCCTTCACGTGGCGCTCTACCAGTTGGCGCACCGTGAGCTTGTCGGTGCCTTCTTCTTCGGGAAGCTGAGGAACATTCGCGGGCGGTCGCGGGAGCTTTTCGCCGAGTAGCGTCTCCACCACCCAGTTTCCGCGCAGCACCGGACTCGTGCGCGAAGCGCCCGCTTGCTTCGCCTGCACGCTTGCCAGGCCCAGCACGCCTCCGCGGCCGTACTTCCTCACGCCATCGACCTTTCGCCACTGCGGGCCGCTCACACCCGGAATGCCGTAGTGCTTCGCGAGCGTTTCGTTGAGGAACGTGTGGTCGGCATCAAGGATGGATGTCACCGCTCGGTCGCTCTGAAACAGGTCGAGGAAGAAGAGAATCGATTCCTCGTAGATCGCCTTGCGAAGTTCCGGCGTGAAAGTTGGGAACAGCTTCTCGTTCTTCTCCTTGAGTTCATCAAACCCGCGAACGTGAATCCACTGCGTCCCGAACTCGATGGCCAGCGCTCGCGTGCGTGAGTCTTTCACCATGCGCTGAGTTTGGGCCGCGAGCACCTTCGGGTCGCGCAGTTTGCCGGCTGCGGCGAGTTTGCGCAACTCGTCGTCTGGAGTGCTCGCCCACAAGAAGTAACTCAGTCGCGTCGCCAGTTCCCAGTCGTTCACCGGGCCGGGTTCCTTACCCTTCGGCGCTCCCTCGATGCGAAACAGGAATGCCGGCGAGACCAGTACACGAGACAGCACGCCGCGGAAGGCTTCGTCGTGTGTCGCGCCCTTCTTGCGGATTGTCTCGTAGAGCGAACGCAGATCAGTTTTCTCTTTCTCTTCGAGCGGCCGACGATACGCGCGCGAAGCGAAGGCCATAAGCGCGTCGAGTTGCTTCGGTATCGCGGACTCTTCGTCCTTGAGGAACTCGTCCGCGTGCTTCTTGAACAGCGGCTTGCGGTCGATGAAGAACTGCTGGAACTCCTTCGGCGTGTCCTGCGTGGTATAGCCCATGAACTGAGGCAAGTAGTCCCACTCCGCGACCGGCTGGCGGCTCACGAACCGCTGTTCGACCCACAGCCGGTCGAGCTTTCGCGTTTCTTCGTCCGTGAGGAACAGGCGAATCAGTGGCTCGTCCTCGCGGTGGAACATCTTGAGTGACACGACTTCATCCGTCGGCACCACTTGCGGGAAACAGATGTAGAGAGGGAACACCTTGCGGAACTCATTGTTGCCAGCGACGAGTTGCTTGTACGCGGTCGCGTTTGCCGAACCGAGCAGCGGGCCGTCCCAGCGCGTTTGTGGTGTTGGCGCGGTCGTGGCGACACGTGGGCGAACCAGTCGATCGCCGATAGGTCCGCCGAGCTTCACATCCACGACGAACTCGCGGCCCGCGAAGAGCGCTGCGGGTAGCTTCACTTCGATCACTTCGTTCGCGGATGTGGCGATGTTCTCACCGGTGAACTTGTCTTTCGGCAGGCCGAATGCGGTCGTTGCGCGCTTGCCGAGCTTCGCCACCTCGACGCCCTGGAACAGAATGCTCTCGACCGACACAAGGTTGTCGTACAGCGCGCGGTCCGGCGACTTCTCTTGTGCCGGTCGCTTGCCCGAAAGGAGAGTTTGCACCTGCTCAGCGAGCTTCGCGGCCTCGTCCTTGCGTTTCGGATCGGACGCGGCTTCGCGCCACTTGCCGAGCAGCGACGTTTGCGGAATCACGTTCGAGATGCTCTTCCCCAACGGCCGCGATGGGCCGCGCACGAAGCTCCATACTGCCTTGTTCTCGTACTTGTCGGCGTGCGGGTTGCCCTCTTGGACCGAAGTCGCGATGTCGGCCGCGAGGTTCCACACACGCTTGGGCTTTTCCGTTTCGCTCAGTGTGAACTCGATTGCCGTCATGTCGCAGACGTGGTTCTCGTTCTTCGCGTCCACCGCGAGAATAATCTGGTCGCCCTTCTCGACTTTTAGCGTCTTCGCCCCGGGCTGAGCTTCGCCACCAAGATCGACCGGCCCCTCGCCAAACACCGCGGCGCGATTTCCGCGACGGTGTTCCAGCCACCACGCAACTCCATTCCCGCACGCCGGGTGCGCGTGTGTAATCTTCGCGCTGACCTTCACGCTACACGCGACCGGCGCGGTCCACACCACCGCGACGAACTCCTTCGGCATCGGGTGAACGCCGACCCCCTTCGCCGGTATGCGGCCGGGAATCTGCTCCGCCTTGTCGGAAGAGTTGGTGACGAGCACCGGCAGATCGGTGCCCTTCTTCTTCCAGCCATTGATCGCGGGGCGGGCGTCATTCTTTGGCGTCTTCTCTTCGAGCAACGTGAGTTCGACCACCGGAACGATGCGCCCGATTGCTTCCGGGTCGCGCGCGAACGGCTCGACCGCGAGCACTTCACTCCAGCGTTTCAGAAACGCCGCGTCGAGCGCGTATTTCTTTGCCGCGTCCTCGATGGTCAACATCTTGTCGTTCGCGAGTTCCACGACGGCCGCAAGGTACTTCGCGCTGTTGACGAACACCGAGGGGTAATCGACCTCGAACGCGACTCCGAACTTGTCGTAATCACTCAGCAACAGCGCCGGCTTGTCTTTGCCCACGAACCGCGGGCGGTGCCACACGACCGGTCCGCCAGCGCCGGCCTCCAGTGCGGCGAGGTACAGCACGACCTCGGACTGGCCCGGTGCCGGCTTGACCTCGACCCCCAGCGGGATCGAGTTCGCTGCCGGCGGATCAACCGGCACCTGCCGCGTCAGGCTCTCGACGAAGCCGCCCTTGGATTCGCCCCACTTCGCCTGAACGTAGCTTCCGACGCGAACCGTGCGCCACAGCGCTGTTTGCCACGCGACCACATCCGCTGTGAGCGCGGGTACGTCCTTCTCGGTCGCGGGCTTCCACTTCGCGCGGATCGAATCGAGCGGCTGCGAAGGTGTCTTGTCGGTGAGAGTTGTGAACAGCGCGCGGAGATATTTCGCGTTGAGCTTTTCCTTCTCCGCGACCTCCGTGAACTTGCCGGCGGCAAGCGCGTCCCGATGGCGCACGGTGGCGAGCAGGTACGGCTGCACAGGAAGCTTGCCGTCGCCGGTGGCGTGAGCGGAGTAGAACTTCCGCAACGCTGCGGTTCCCTCGTCGGTCCAGTCGCGGCCGGTCTTCGAGTGTGAGAAGCGGAAGCCATTCGGCAAGAACACCGCGTGGTCGGCGATGTCCTTCGCGGCGTTGAGATACTTGGTGAAGAGAGCGGGAGAAATGTCGGTCAGTGCTTCGGCCGCATTGGTGAAGCCCTCTCCGGCCGCGCCATCGGCGGGGAACTCACGCGCTGGCTGAAGATCGACACCGGTAAGGTCGCGGATCGTATAGTTGTACTCGGCGTTGCTCAATCGTCGGAGCGGAACGTATCCCGGATCGCCAGAGCGCGCTTTCGCTTCCGCATCCAGGAACTCGCGAATCCACGCCAGCAATTGCTTCTTCTCTTCGGCGGTTGGCTGCGGCTTCTCCTTCGGAGGCATCTCTCCGACTTCGAGTTGCTCGAGGACCGCCTGCCACACCTTCACGTCCTTCCGCGCATCATCGAGCCTAGCGAACCGCTCAAGATCGAGACTGCCCTTCTTCACCTTCGTCGAGTGACAGCCGAGGCAATACTTCTGGACGAGCGGTTGCACGGCCGTGGAGAAACTCGCCGGCGCGTCCTTCTTCGGCTCTTGAGCGACTGTGAGCCGATCGAGGCGCGTAACTGCAAGCGCGAGGATCGCGCAAGCCGTCAGCCCAAAGCTGCCCGCGAAGCGAACGCGAAGTCGGCGCATGTTCATCGCAGTTCCCCAACCTGAACTCTGGTCATATAGTTTCGT
>JAKEEV010001039.1 GCA_022616395.1 Planctomycetia bacterium
AGCTCGACGCCGAGCCGAGATTGCTCCGCCCGTCGGAGAAGACGACGATCCCCTGCACCATGTTCCCGGACTCGCGGTTAACGGCCGCGGTGATCGAATCGGGGACGTTTGTGCCCAGCGCGATCGTGCGGGCGACATCGATGCGCTTGTCGAGCTTCTCCAAATTCTTCCGTAAGATCTCCGTGTCTTCATCAGACGACAACCCGGCAAAGTTGCGGAGGTCTTCGGTCTTCTCGTTGCGGCGAGCAAACCACTTCGAGGCCCAGTCGGGCGTTCCGGGAGTGTCTCCCGCCCACTCCGCCGACGCGCGAATCTGCTGTTTCCCATCCTCCGATAATCCCTGCAAGACGAAGGGCTTGAAATCGTAGCGGGCGAATGCCTCCCACTCGGTCTTTGACCACGCCTTCTCGCCCTTGCCAATCACCACGGGAGCTTCGTCGAGCCGGGTGCCGAAGGTGTAAATCGCGACCGGGTTCTTGTCGAGCAGGTTCTTGAGGAAGGCGATCTTCTCGTCGGAAAGAAACTCAATGAGCATGTCCATCCGCGTTCGCGGTTTGACGGTGCCCTTTTCATCCGTGATTGTTCTCACCGAGGGACTGATGTCCAGGAGAATGACCACACGCGGTTGCTTGCTGGTGGTTTCCTTTGTCTGGATGGCCGGCAAGAGGAAGACGAAGCACAGGATCGCGTAGACCGTGATGCGCAAAAGCGCAAGCGCGCTGGCCCAGTACCAGCGAACGGAGCGCATGTCCTTGATGTACATCAAAACCACAAATACTGCGCCCAGCCCGAACAGCACCCCAATGAACGTGAGCCACTTCGCGCGGTTGGCGAGCTTGTTCACTTGCGTCGAGTCGGCCGCGATGCTTATTTGCTGGCTGTCCTGGATGTAGAACCGGATCAGCGTCCAGACGACGAGAGCCGCCACTGACACCCACATCCCCACGCGCAAGCCAAGCGCGGTTGGGTCTTTGCCCCCCGCCGTTCGATTGGCGGGCTTCGCGTAGTGGTAGACCACACGAGCGATAATCAAGAGGCCAACAATCAGCAGCAACTCCTTTGGGACAGCGGCCCACACATCCTGCGTGAACTGGTCGAAGGGTTCCCTCAATCGTCGGAGAACAAACTCGTCTTGTTTGGTTGTGGTAGTCTCGTTCATCGCCTGCTCGTCGGTATGTGTTCGTTTCGTTCTGTGGATCCCGCCAATTTGAGGCGGGCTGTTGTCCTGTGCCGCTCGGCAAGCGGCACCTACTTTGAAGTAGGCCCGCCTTGCCGAGGCGGGCAAAGTAGGTCCGCCCTGCCGGGGCGGACTCTGTAGCTGGTGCCGCTTCCAAGCGGCACCGACTCTTAGCCCGCCTTCTCGACCGGTTCGGCGGGCGCGGCCTCGCCAGCCGAAGCGGGTGGAGGAGCCGTGTGGTGCGCGAACGCGGCCGCTGCGCTGGGTGCGAACGACTCAAGGTCTTCGGGCTTCGAGTGGTAACTGATTCGCACCGCCCACGCTTGTTCCGCGATCAACAACAGCAGAATGACCAGGTACAGCCACCGCCGACTGGAGAGGTCCGTCGGTTTCTGCTTGAAGTCATCGATCCAGGAGAGATCCTCAAGCGTGTGCAGGGGTGCTTTGTTGGTCCAGGAGGCGAGGTCGTCGGTGTTGGCGCGCCTCAGGTCGCCCTCGCGGAGGCTGTCGATGTTGAAGGCCACCGCGACGAAGTCCGGTTGTTCCGTGGGCGTGGCGGGCGGATCCTTGTCGCCTTTCAATCGGGTCAGTTGGAACACGTACACTCCCGGAGTCTTCGCGTCGGCGAAACTCAGTTGGAAGGGGGTTGGGGGAGCATCGGCCGCTGCTCCGGCCGGAGGCGCGGACTGGTCGAGCGGTTGTTCGCCCAGTGGCTTCGGGATCAACTCCATCTTCCGGACATTCCCGTCTTTGGGGTCCACACTCAGCAGGTATCGGTTGACCTTCTTGGCGTAGCGCGGTTTCTCGCGTGTTCCGGGTTCAAACTCGGTGGCGAAGCGGTCACCGACCGAGAGATTCCCTTCAAGTCCACCGCCTGAGAGATACTTCTGCATCTCGCTGACCATGGGCACCCAACTGACTCCACCGGCTCCCCGCGGCCAATCGTTCCACTGCTTGGTGTCTGGAATGCCTCCGGCGTCGGTGTCGTGTGTGCCTCCCGCGTCGGTCGTAATCAGAGCCACGCGCCCGCGGCCAAACTGCTTGGCGATGTAGAGCGGGTCGCCGTACTTCACATCGTCGCGCAGTCTCATCGCGGTCTGCCGAGCCTCAAGCAACTCCGGCTCGTTCCAGAACGCCCGGAAGATCGGTTCGCTCTCGTGCCCGTCATTGATCTGGTCGCACAGGAGTTGGTCGAGCAGACGAGCCAACAGCGCCGTGTGGTTGTTGGGGTCGTGAGCTTCCTTGTGGAGCAGTTCCAGATGCGGATCGAGATACTTGCGGAGATCCTTGAACTGCCCGTCGGAGAACTTCGGCTCACCAATGTGCTTCTGGATTGCCTCCCTCAGAGCGTCGACGCGCGGAGTGTAGTCGAGAATCGACTTCTCGTTGACCATGCAGTAGAGTTCCTGCACCGACTTATCATCGCGCCAGTTACCAAGTCGCAAGATTTCCCAGTACGCATCGATGTTGGTGAACAGGAAGGAGTTTTCCACCTTCGAGGCTTCGAGTTCGCTGCTGTAGATTTCCGAAAGCGCCGGGTGCTGACGGTTGAGCGGAGCGCGCAGAAGGATTCGCTTCCCGAAGGTGTCGGATCGCTTCTGACGCTGAGCCTGAGTCAGTACCTTGGGCTTCTCCTGCAAGGGAACAGGCAAGAAGCCGTTGCCATCACGATACATCAACTTGGTGTAAACGTCGGGCTTGACGTTTGGCCCCAAAAAGACGCCCACTCCTCCGCCCTCGGCAACGAATCGCTCCAGGTTGGCCACTGCTCCTTCAGAGAGCGTCGCCACGTTCAGAAGGTAAATGGTGGAGTACGGTCGCAGGTCCATGCCTTCCAGACGGGCCGCCTCGGTTGGCTCCCAGTCGAATCCGCCGAAGTCCTTGTTCTCCAGGAACAGCTTGCGGAGGTGGAAGCTGTCGGCCTTCGCGGTGTCGCGCACTTCGGGGCGACCTTCGACGACCAGCACCTTGAGTTTCGGCCGCACTTCGACAACCGCGTGACGGAAGTTATCGGCCATGATGCCGCCATCGGCATTCATGATCATCGCGGTGATCAGGTTGAAGCTCTTGAGCCGGTCATCTCCAACGCCGGTCCGGGTGAACTGCACCGGGATGGACTTCGTGCGCTCTTGATTGGCCGGGATACTCCCGAATGGAACAGACGGGATCGGGTCCGCGTCGCCATTGAGCAAGAACGCGATGCGGACATCATTCACGTCGGTGCTACCGAAGTTTTTCACACGCACTTCGATGGTGGTATGCTGGTTGACCGCCACCACTCGATTGCGCGGTTTGAGGTCGATGATGGCGAGGTTATCGCTGAACAGGGGACTCTTGCGATCCACCTTCCGGGGCGGGTTCCCCACGTCGATAAAGTGGACCGTGATACCCAGATCCTTGTACTCCTTGAGGAGTTGCCCAATCGCCTCTCCTTCGGCAAGCCAGTCCACCGAGCGCAGGTCCGAGATGAAGTGAATCACCTTCGCGGTGTCGCCGGTTGCTTGCATGTCGAGCAAGTCCTTCGCCTTGCGTAGCCCTTCCACCAGGTTCCTGCGCACCTTGGACGGATCCTTGAACTCCGCGAAGTACTTCTCCATCGCTTCGATGGCGTCGGAACTGACGCGCGTATCCTGTCGGATCTCTGCGGCTGTCTTCGCCTCCAGTTTGCCGTCGGAGGTGGACTTGGTGTTCTGTGGGAACGGGTTGTCCGGGTCCGAGAGGCGGATCACCTGGAACGTCTGGAGTGTGGTCGCCTCGTTCGCGGCTTTCATGAGTCGGGAAACCACCAACTTGCCTTCGGCAAAGGAGTTGGTTGCCCCGGTTTCTTCGCGCCTCCAGGAGTCGGCGGTGCTGGGCGTGTCGTCGAGGATGACGACGTGCGCGGTGGGGCGGGTTTCGCGTCCCTGACTCTTGTCGCAGCCGAGGAACCGCGCAAAGAGGATGCCGGCAAGGAACACCAGCAGGCACCGCATCAGGAGCAACAACAGTTGCTCCAGAATCTTTCTGCGGCGCATCCGCTTCTGAGCTTTGAGCAGAAACTCCATCGCCGCCCACTTCACCCGCCGGTAGCGAATCCGGTTAATCAAGTGGATGATGATGGGCGTGCTGACCAGCGCCGCACCGGCGACGAAGGTCCAGGGGTTCATGAACAGCGAGAGCATCGGTGCGAGTCTCTTGCATTGCGGAATGCGGATTTCGGATTTCGGATTGAAGACAAGCAGCCAACGAGTTTGGACTCTTTCAATCCGAAATCCGAAATCCGCATTCTGAAATCGGTTTAGCGACGGGTTGGGTTGGCCCGCGTGGACATTCGCTGGTAGAGGAACTTCGAGAGAACCGCGTCCATGTAGTCGCTGGTGCGAAGCAGCGTGTAGTCAATGCCGATCTTGGTGCATCCTCTGCGCACTTCCGTCAGGTACAGTTCCAGCTCTTCGAGGTAAGCATCGCGCAGAGAGCGCGGGTCGCACAACAGGTGAGGCAACTCTTCCAGACCCTCGAACTTGGTCATGCCGGAAAACGGGAACAGTAACTCGTCGTCGTCGAGAATGTGGAAGACCATCACATCGTGTCGCCGGTGCCGGAGCATCTCCAGCCCCTTGAACAGAGGCTCGCGGTCGCACAGAAGGTCCGAGAAGATCAGCACCAGTCCGCGGTTGGGCATGTTCTCCGCGACCTGACGCATGATCTTCAAGATGTCGGTCTTCTCGCGCGGGTTCGATACGTGCAGAGCCTTGGTCACCGCGTCGAGGTGCCGCTGATGGCTGCGCGGAGGAATCGCCTCGCGCACGTCCGAGTCGAACGTGATGAGTCCGCACGAGTCCTGTTGCTTGACGGTCAGGTACGACAGGCACGCGGCCGCGGTCGCGACGTAGTCGTACTTGTAAAGCGTGCGCGCCTTTCTGTGCTTCTCGATGCCGTAGAGCATCGACTCGCTCGCATCGACCACGACATAAGAGCGGAGGTTGGTTTCCGCCTCGTACTGCTTGATGACAAACTTGTCGGACCGTTGCCACACTTTCCAGTCAATGCGGCGCAGATCGTCTCCGGGCATGTACTCGCGGTGCTGAACGAACTCAACACTCTGCCCGTAGATCGGGCTTTTGTGCATGCCGGAGAGAAAGCCCTCGACCACCTGGCGCGCCCGCAGATCGAGTTGCGAGATACGGGCGATCACTTTCGGGTCGAGGAACCGGCGCGGATCGTTATCGGTTCTTTTGGCCATCAGTATCTAGTGAGTGGTGAGTGGTGAGTGGTGAGTGGTGAGTTGTGAGTGGTCAGTCGTCAGTGGAACTCGGACTGGGAGAACCCTCCCAAAAGTCCAAACACCACTCACTGCTCACCACTCACCATTACGACGCGAAAATCTTCTGGAACCGCGGATCGCCCAGCAGAGCGCCTTCCTTTTCGGGTGTCTCTTCGAGCAACTTCTTGACCACCATGTCGGTGTTGACGCCCTCGGAGGCCGCGGTGAAGTTGGTCAGGATGCGGTGACGCAGAACCGGATAAGCAAGCGCCTGAATGTCTCCGGTCGTCACGTGAGCGCGACCATAGAGAAGCGCGCGGGCCTTGCCTCCCAGAATGAGGTTCTGCACCGCACGCGGGCCAGCTCCCCAGCTCAACCAGTCTCGCACGAACTTCGGCGTACCCGGTTCACCCACACGCGTCTGACGCACAAGCGCCAGGCAGTAGTGAATGACGTGATCGGTCACCGGAACCTTGCGAACCAGCGTCTGGATCTCCTGAATCTGATCGCCGGTCAACACCGGGGTGATCTCATCGACTTGCACGCCGGTCGTCCGCCGGGCGATCTCGAACTCTTCGTTGAATGAGGGGTACTTCACGAACACCTTGAACATGAAGCGGTCTTGCTGTGCTTCGGGGAGTGGATAAGTTCCTTCCTGTTCGATCGGGTTCTGGGTCGCCAGGACGAAGAACGGATTGGCGAGCTTGTGACGAACTCGACCGACAGACACTTGCCGTTCCTGCATCGCTTCCAGAAGCGCGGCCTGGGTGCGCGGGGGAGTTCGGTTGATTTCGTCCGCCAGCACCATGTTGGAGAACAGCGGACCGGGACGGAACAGCAACTCAAAGGTTCCCAGCGCCGGGTTCTTCTCGATGAAGTCGGTCCCGGTGATGTCGGCGGGCATCAGGTCGGGCGTGAACTGAATACGGCTGAACTCCAGCGACAGACACCGCGACAGGGTGCTGATCATCAGCGTCTTCGCCAGACCCGGCACGCCCTCAAGCATGCAGTGGCCCCGGCTGAAGAGGGCAATCAGAAGCTCCTCGATCACCTGGTCCTGACCGACGATGACACGGGTGAGTTGTTTCTTGATGTTGTCGAAGGCCGACTTCAACTTCTGGATGGAATCCATGTCGGTCTGGGCCATCTGGCCGGTGGGACCTTGGCTGCTCATCGCGGACGGCTCTCTTAATAAGTGGGGAAAAGGGGGTTGAGTAAGGAATATGGATATGTGTTACCGGGTGGGTTTGTCGCAGGGAAAGCGCGGATTTTGCGACTCCGGCAACACAAACCGGCAGGCAGGGTCAGCACAACCCCGCCTGCCGGGAACTCCGCGTGGTTACTTCTGGTAAATGGGCAAGATGCCCTTGTCCAACTGAAGGATTGTCAGGTTCACGCCAGTCGCGAAGACCGGACCGATGTACCCGCCGGTCCACCCTCCGGTGGTCTTGTCCTGGTTCGCCAGGATCTGCTCGAAGTAGACGTTCTTGAACCGGCTCCAGGTCAGCCACTTCTCCTTTGGTTCGTTCTTGAACCAGTCCTCGTTCTTGAACATCTCCGCGTACTTGTCATCGCCCAGGGCGTACATGGCCTGCGCGAAGTAGTAGGTCTGGTACTCATCGTGAGCCTGGCGGTTCTTCGCCAGGAAGATGTTCTCGTTGTCCCGGCAGTATTTGAACCACTTCTTGGGCAGCTCGCTCTTGTATTGACCGGCGGCGAACCCGCAGCAGATCGCGGCCGCCGTCAGCGGCGGGCGCTCTTGCCCGGCCGCAGCCTGACCGTGCGTGTAGCTGTAGATGATGCCGCCCTTGGGAGTGGTACAGGCTTCGAGATAGTTCACGGCTCGCTCGATGTTCTCCTTCGGGACTTTGATGCCCGCGTTGCGGGCCGCTCGCAGACCCTGAAGGGCTGTGATCGTGACCGAGCCTTCATCGAAGTTCCCGCCATCCTGAGCGCTGACGTAGCCCCAACCACCGATGTCCACTTCCTTCCCTTCGGGTTTCTTGTGCTTCTTCAAGGTTTGGGCCTTGCAGAGGAACTCCACGGCCTTCGTGAGGAGTTTCTCGAGCTTCTCGCGCTGTTCCTTGTCTTCTTCTTCGCCGTAGACGCTGGAGAGGAACATGATTCCGAAGCCCTGCCCGTAGATGTAGCGAGTCGATTCGGTCGGGTTGCGTACGTCTCCGATCTTGCCGTTGGGTTGCTGGCGGCCCGCATTCAGGAACCAGTTGACCGCCTTGGTGATCTGATCGGAGTATTTTCCTTCCTTGAGTGTGCTCCCTTCCATCAGGAAGGCCATCCCCGCAAGAGCCGTCATCGTGGTGGGGTATTGACCGCCCTGAGCTTCCCAGTGGCCATCCTGTTTTTGGTCCTTCTTGAGGTACTCAAGCCCTTTCTCGACCGCTCCCTCCACGTCGAGTTTTTTCTTCTTCTCGTCAGCGGCCTGGACTGTTGGCGATGAGGGCACGGCGACAACCGCGCCGACAACACCTGCCGCGACGACCGCGAGCAACCAACTCCGGGGCATGGGTACTCTCCGATAGAACCTTTCCCTCTGATGGTTTGCGCACACCACAGAGAGAAAGAGGTGTAGGTAAAAGACGACCGACTGGCAAAACATTAACACCCGTGGACACGGCTTGACCGCCGGGAGGCGGGAGAGGCGGTGGGTTGGTCTGACAAATCCATCCTGACAACAGACTCTAGTCGCGGTCCTCAAACGGGTTGCGTTCGATCACACCGTCTGTCAGTGAGTGTACGGTTCCTCAACTCCCAAAACCAGTGTTATTTCGTGTGTCCGAAGGAAGCGCGGGCCTCACTGCGAGGACCGTGATCCTTCCTGGGCTGTTGTTGGAGTCCCGGCTTCAGCCGTTCTTCGTTGAGAACCGCTTCAGCCGCGACTCCAACACTGCTCGCTACTTCTCCTCCTTCGGTTCATCGGGCATGACCGTGACGCGGTAGTCGTAGCGGTTCATGTTGATGGTGCCGTTCTTCTGGTCGATGGTCAACGACATGAAGAGGTTGCCGTTGTACAGGATGTTCTTGTCGTAGACCAACCGTCCGCGGTCCTTCTCGATCACGACAACCGAGTACGTCTGTCGGTTCGTCGAGTCCATGACGGGGGAGGCGGCGATAATCACCGGCAAGTCGTTGAACTGCTCCAGGACGAGCAGTTGGTTCTCCAGCACATCCGCGTACAACCACAACCGCTTGTGTGATCCGCGATCAAAGGCGTAGATCGGTCCATTCACCTTTTGCGCGCGGAGCATGTAGTTGTTGTAGATCGGGATTCGGCGAGTGCCGTTGGTGGAGGGCGTGTTCGGGTCGCGGTCGAGAATCAGGTAGAACTTCTCGGCGTCAGCCAGAACTTGCGCCTCCACGCACGACTTCATGTGGTCGGCCGCGAACTTCTCGTCTATCTTGAGCTTGGCGATCAATTCGCCGGTGCGGACGGAATAGACTTCGGCCGTGCCGTCTGGTTTGACGTAGCCGGTCCATTCGGAGTTCAGCGGAGAAGAGATCGGAACGGACTTCGCGTCGAACTCTTTCTTCCACACATCCTTGCCGGTCGCCAGATCGTAGAGCCTCAGCACGCGGGCTTCCTCGCCGGTCCCTTCGGACAGGAGCGCTGTGCGTCCGTAGATGCGGTACGACTTGGCGCTGGCGAGTACGCGGCCGGAGTCTGGCGAGTTCTCGACAACCAGTCCATCCACCGCGCGAAGAAGTTTCGTCGAAGTCGGTTTGCGGTTGTTATCGACCTCCATGAGGACGATGTAGCGGGCGTCTCCGTGAATCTGTGTGCGCTCGGCGATCCCCTTGCGAATCCAGAGAACTCGGCGGGTCTGCGGTTCAATGCATTCCAGCCCATCGGACGTCAGCAGGCAGACGTGACCCGGCTGAAGGATCGTCGAGCGACCGAGAATGTAGGTCGTGCCGTTGGGGAAGCGGATGATGCAATCTCCCTCGGGAGTGACATCGACCTGATAGCTCTGCCCCGGCTGAATTAGCGTGTTATCGGTCAAGAGACTCTTGTGCCACAATTCCTTCCGCTCGGCGAGGTCGAAGCAGTAGACCGTCAGCCCGAGTTGAACGAGCATCAGGTGGCCCGATCCCTGCACGAACTTCGAGTAGGGAATCGGCTGGCCCGTGCG
>JAKEEV010000138.1 GCA_022616395.1 Planctomycetia bacterium
TGTGGGTCACGACGTCGTACCACTACCCGTTCCCGCCCGAGAAGGGGAAGCCAACGGACAAGCTCTTCGTACTCTCGGACTTCGACCCGAAGACCGGCAAGGCGGGGAAAGTGCAAGTCTTCGCGAGCGATCTGAACATTCCCATTGGCATTCTTCCGCTTCCCGATTGCAAATCGTGCATCGTCTCCAGTTGCGGAGAGATTCGCAAGTACGCGGACACCGACGATGACGGCAAGGCAGACAAGAGCGAAGTGCTCTTCAGCGGCTTCGACTTCATCGACACGCACGGCATGACCAACTCGTTCACGCTGATGCCGGACGGTTGGGTATATGCCTGCCACGGCTTCCGCAACGAGAGCAAGGTGAAAGGCAAGGACGGCCACGAGGTGAAGATGCAGTCCGGGCATACGTTCCGCTTCCGGCCAGATGGTTCGCGAATCGAGGTGTACACCTACGGCCAGGTGAACCCGTTCGGCATCGCGGTCGATCCGTTCTTCAACCTCTACACCGCCGATTGTCATACGCGGCCGATCACGCAACTGGTTCCCGGCGCGTACTACGAAAGTTTTGGCAAGCCTCACGACGGTCTGGGCTTCACTCCTCATGTCACGAAACACGAGCACGGCAGTACGGGACTCTGCGGGCTTGCGTGGTATGATGCGGACCAGTTCCCGAAGGAGTATCTGGGGTGCATGTTCGTTGGGAACGTGGTCACCAACCGGATTAACTTCGACAAGATCGAGTGGAAAGGCTCAACGCCGGTCGCGAAGGAGCTGCCGGACTTCCTGGTGAGCAAGGATCGCTGGTTCCGGCCAGTGGACATCAAGCTCGGCCCGGATGGAGCGCTGTATGTCGCGGACTTTTACAACAAGATCATCGGCCACTACGAAGTCGATCTTAAGCACCCCGGCCGCGACAAGGATCGCGGGCGCATCTGGCGCATTGTGTGGAAGGGAAAGAACGGAGAAGTTCCCGAGGCGAAGTTTCATCGGGCGGATTTCACGCTTGCGAAGAACCGCGAACTCTTCGACGACCTGTTCCACCCGAACTTGACGGTGCGGTTCCTGGCTGGTCACCAACTCCGCCGACGAATGGTGGAAGGAAAAGACCCGCAAGATAACTTCCTGTTGGATAAACTCCTGGAGCGTCCCGACCAGGCGGCGGCGGTTCTTGGCTGGGTCGCGTCCATTGCCGAAGCCGGGAAGGGACTGATCCCGGTGAGGGACTACAAGCAGGTTGTGGACGCCTCGAAGGAGAGGAAGACCAAGCCGGAACACCTCACCGGTCAACTTGTGCGTGCACTTGCCAGCCGACCGAAGTGGGACAAGGACGAACGGGAACTGCTTCTCGATATTCTCAAGTCGTTCGACTCAGTCCATCAGAGGCGCGCTGTGGTCGAAGCGATGATCTTCCACCCGCACGCGGACTTCATCAAGCCGCTCATTGACGTGCTCAAGAAGTGCCCGGCGGATGATGTGTTGTTGAAGCAAGCCGCGAAGATCGCGCTACGAAATTGTATGCGTGAAGAGGGTGGGTGGAAGACAGCGAACGAACTTGTCGCGGCCGATGTGACCGCGTTGAAGCATCTGGTTCCCTCCGTGCTCGGCGTGCGCGCGAAGCCAGCCGCTGTGTTCCTGGCGACTCAGTTCGACAACGATAAGTACAAGCTCAAGCGACACGAAGCCGCCGGGATGTCGTTCGAGCAATACCTCGAAGTTGTGGATCACATCGGTCGCTACGGTACGCACACCGAGTTTCGGAAGGTCATCACGCCAGACTTCGTCGGGGCCGCGAACCGACCGGAACGACTCGAACCGGTGTTGCAAACGTCGGTGCGCCTGGTTCGGGCGATTCAGGCTGTGGGCGGCAAAAGTGGAGGAACACTGCTCGATGACACCCGAGCCGTGATCGAAACCGCTCTCGGCGAGAAGGCGGACCCGAAGCACGCGCGATTGGCGGTGCAGTTGCTCGGAGCGCTGTTGGCGACTCCCAATGTCGATTACGAATACAAATTCCTCCAGAAGCATTTCCAGAAGCAACTCGCGTGGTGGATGAGCCGCACTTCGGCACCGGTCGAACTGCGCGCTGAGGCGTTTGAACTGGCCGTGAAGTACATGCTGGATGACATGCTGGAACCGATCGGCAAGGTGTTGAGCGATCAGGCTGCGCCGCCAGCTCTGCGAGACAGGATTGCTCCGATGTTAGCGGCTGACCCCAAGGCGCTGGCCCACGACGGCATCCGCGACGGCATTCGCGACGCAATGAAGCACGCTCCTTACCGTGTCTCCTACTTGATCGCATTCAATCTCGCCGGTTCCAAGTCGGGAACCGAGTTACTGCTCAAGGCGGTGAAGATGAACGACGTGTCCGCCCGCGTTCTTCAGGAGAAACCCATTCTGGAGAAACTCCGCACGCACGGAATCGCGGACCTGGACAAGCAACTTGCCGCGCTCACGAAGGGACTTCCTCCTCTCGATCAGCAACTCGCGGCTCTCCTCAAGAAGCGCACGACGGCTTTCGCGTCCGCCAAGCCAGATAAGGAACTCGGAGCGAAGATCTTCACCAAGCACTGCGCCGCGTGCCACCGGATTGGCGAGCAGGGAGGCAAGATCGCCCCGCAACTTGATGGCATCGGCCTGCGCGGAGTCGAGCGGTTGATGGAGGACTTGCTCGATCCGAACCGGAACGTTGATGAAGCCTTCCGCGCTCGGTCCATCAAGACGACCGACGACCGCACTATCACCGCGCTGATGCTGCGCGTGGAGGGCAAGGTACTGGTATTGGCCGACCTGGAAGGAAAAGAAATTCGGCTTCCGCTGAAGGAGATCGTCACCAACCGCCCGACAATGCTCTCCGCGATGCCGGCCAACTTCGGCGAAACGATTCCCGAAGCGGACTTCTATCACCTGCTGGCTTACTTACTCGATCAGAAGGCAAAGGAGCCGCCGAAGAAGTAGGACAGGCATCTTGCCTGTCATGAGTTGAGACAGGCTGGAAGCCTGTCCTACGAGTAACAGCCGACAATCCGCACGCATCCGCGGTTCGTCCTGAGAGTGGGTCGCGTCACGATCTCGTGGAGGGTTCTCATGTCGCGCTACGTTTCGTTTCTTGTCGTCGGAATGTGTTGCGCGTTCGTGGCTCAATCCGCAGGCGCACAGCCAGAGAAGGTGAAGGCTCCCGCTCCTGCTCCTGCACCCGGCGTGAACGTGTGCGGGCTGGGCGCGCTTGCTCCTTCGGGCAAGGTGCTGTTCGTGCCGGGCGTTTCGGGTGTCGAAGCGATCTCGCTTTATAACGGGAAGCGACTCTGGGAAACGAAGGACACGGGCGTTCCTCTCGTCGCGAGTTCCGATTTCGTCATTTCTCAGATTGAAGTCAAGGGGAAGAAGAACCAGGTGAAGCTCATCCTGCTCGACGCGACGACCGGCGAGCGGCTTCGCGATTCCGACGTGATCGAGTTCCCCGAATGGGTGTCTGTCTCGCCTGACTACGGCCGAGGCTTCCGTTCGGCCGCACGGCTCGACAAGGCCGATGTCCTCTTCATCTGGGAAGCTCGGGCGTTCACTGATGGAGGAGAACCACCGCCGGACCCCGACCCCAACGCGAAGACTGTCGCGGGCGCGTTCAGACTCGATGTGAAGACCGGCCGCGTGTCGGTGGTGAAGGATTACAAGCCGAAGGAAGCGGACTTCCCGGAGGAACCCGGTACGCAAACGAAGTGGAGCGGCTGGGTGTTCCGGATTGAAGAGAAGTGGCCCGAAGTCGGCTTTCCGCGCACTCTGACCAAGCGAACACTCATCGCCAATCACGATGACGGCAAAGTCTCGTGGAAGATTCCCATCGCGGGCGCGATCTTCCTCCCTCCGCGTCAGTGAACGTGCATTGAAAGGCGATTCGCGCAAGTTGAGCCGCAACTCGCATTCTTTGAGTTGGAGAAAGAGCTGAGGGGCAGTCAATCGCCTACTTTCTGAGGAGTTCACAATGATTCGATCACTTGTCGGCTTCTCGGTGGCGATTCTCCTTGCACTCCCGCTGGTGGCCGCGGACGACAAGGTCGGAGAGGAGCAGAAGCGGCTTTACGGAACCTGGCAAGCGACCGCGGGCACCTGGGAAGGCAGAGCTTTGACCGCCGAACAAGTCAAGAAGTGCGCGATCGCGATCACACCGCCAGACAACAGCCGACTCGTCCCGACTCAGATCACCCTCAGCTTCCCCGACAAGCTCGTCGGGTACGAACTCTGGGTGAAGGACGTCAAGGAGACGCGGTATCAAACTTCGCTATTCAACTACACACTCATCCTGGACCCCATGAAGTCACCGAAATCCATCGGCGCATGGAAGCAGTTCGGGATCAAGGGCGTCACTTTCAGCGGGATTTACGAACTCGATGGGGATACGCTGCGCGTGTGCTTCAACATGAACCCCAACGGGAAGCAACCGGAGAACTTCAAAACGCCAGGAGGCAAGGGGTTTCAAGCGCACTCGGGGTTTCTTGTGCTCACTTTGAAGCGGAAAAAGTAAGTGAATACGATGGACCGCGCGCAATTACTCACCGATTTGCAGTCGTTCGGTTCCGAGTCCGATGCGGCCGCGGTCGCGCTTGCTGATCGCGGAGACCACGCAGCCATCCCCGCGATCCTCGGTTCCATCTTCCGCGACTGTAGCCTGGAGATCATCCCCGACCAGAAGATCGCGGCATTCGTTCGACTCGCGGACGTCGAGACCGTCCTGCTTGTGATCACTCAACTCGATAGTCTCGATGAAGCGGAGCTAGAACACGATGCGGGCGACATGATAGATGAGTTCTGGCGCATCCAGACTGCCTGCAAGCGGATGTTGGTGAGGATGGGTCAGCGGGTGGTTGAACCGGTCCGGGAAGCTCTGGCGAAGACAGGTAACCGCTTCACACGCGAATGCCTCGAAGCGGTATTGACCGAGTTGGGACACGCACCGCGGTAATGAACCTGAAACATGGAGTTGGTGTCTTTTCAGAATGGCGTCCGGGTCGGTATCGGTGTGAGGCCGTCGTAGCAACAGGGTTTCATGTATTGCGGGATTGGAACGATCCGACAAGCAGCTCACACCGAAAGAGCGGTTCGATTCCGCTCGACGCCACTTCGCCGGGAGCGCTGAACCAGGCGCGACACTGGCATCGCCCACATCAGTTTCCGTGAGTTCATCGCCCCTCGCTCACCGTAAGTTTGGTTGGTCAGAGCCTGGAGTCTCTTCGCATGGGGAAAGTTTCTGGTCGGTCGAAGCGTTATCCACAAGAGTTGCTCACCGACGTACTCTGGGCTTTCTCCCGTCCGCGGTTTCGGTTGCTGGCGCGGTTTGAAGCGGGCAGCCACCTGCAAGCACAATCGAACTGGGCCGCGGGGCGGATGGCATTGTGATCGAGGTGCTCGATCACCCCGAGCTTGTTCTCAAGGAGATGAACCACCCGTTCAAGCTCGGGCGCAATCGAATTGCTCTGGAGTTTCGCGTTCTCCATGCGGTGCTGGAAGCAACCGGGGGCTTGGGTGCAACGCGTGTGTTCAATCGCGGAACGGATGAGCGCGAATGCTCATGGTTGGTCCGCGAACGGGTCTTCGATGTGGAACCACGAGGCACTCAGGCCGCGCGGAGTGCTCTCATCGCCATCATTTTGCAAATCCACTCCACCGCGGACGTGAACTTGCTGATGCTCCCCGATCCCACATTCGACAACGTCCGCTGGGGCTACACCGAAGCCAATCCCGACCCGCGGTGAATTCTAATCGACCCGTAGAGCGTCACTTCTTGTCCTTCTTCTCCTCCTTGATAACCTCCTCCTCAAGAACCTTGCCGTCGGGGGCGATCATCACCTCCACCATCTTCTTGTCGGCCGTTTCGAGCACGATCTCGTACCCTTCGAGTTTGTCCTTTCCGTCCTTCACCTCGTTGACTTCCATGATCTCCTTGAGGGTGGCTTTGGGGAACTTCTTGTCCACGGCTTCCCGAACTGGCTTGGGCAAGTCCTTCTCCGCGATCTCTTTCTCCCAGTTGTGGATCGTGCCGTCTCCGAAGATGTCCGCCTCGAACTTCTGCTTGCCCTGCTTGAACTCGATGTCGTAGACGATCTTGTCGCCTTCCTTCTCCTTGGTCCACATGGTGATCTCGGCCTTGGGGAACTTGGCCTTCAGGGTGTCCATCACCTTCTTGGGAATCTCGTCCTTCTTGTCCTGGGCGTGGACGACCGATGCCAGCAGGAGCGACCCGGCGATCAGGACCGCGAGCGATCCACCCGCGACACACCTCAGAAGCGCGATCATGGTAAGCTCCTCTTGACCTCGCGGCGACCAATCCGAGTCCCGGACTCAGTCGCCGCGAGTGGAGTCATCCTAGCCGAAGACCCTCAGTCGGAGGTGAAGCCGGGATAAATTCCGCTTCATCTCCGTTTCGTAGGACAGGCTTCCGGCCTGTCTAGTTTCGTATTGTGAGGACAAACTCTTCCCCACACACGCAGCGCCCACCGATGACAAATATCGTACCATCGTGCCGGACTATCGCAGTTGTTGCGTTTTCCGGCAACCGGTCCCGCGCGTTTGTGACCACTCTGTTGCAATTACTCACCGGATGGATGAATGAGTTTCTCAGCCTGGCAGGCTTCCTCGTCCTGCCAAGTCGTCGGTTTGGGGAGTGCGTGTAAAGAGGTGAGATCATGAACCTTCCGTCAAACAATGTAGCTCAGGACGCGGAGCAACTCGGTTGGCTCGCGGCGAAGTTTCGCGGCACGCGAGACGAGGCGGAGCGCCGCAAAATCGCCAAGGACTACTCCGAAACCGTGTCGCGGTTAATCGCCAGCGGCAGTTGGGAGGAAGCACCCTCATTTGAAGATCAACTCCCCGACGCCTGGATGCCCAAAGCGTTCTTCGATTACTGGTTGCGACCGCAGACCGGGCCGTAAGCGCCTGCACCGTGTCTTCCCCTCACGCTTCGTATCCGATCAACTTCTCGGTCGATTTCACGGTTAGCCCACCGAAGAGGCGGAAGGCCGTGTTGCGTGCCCAGCATTTCAGGCGGTTTTCGTAAGCGAACATCTTGCCGAACGTCCACGAGCGGTTGGTAATCATCGCGGTGCGCTCAAAGCGCGCGTCCTGATACGCGAGCAAAGCCGAGGGCACTTCCGCAATGCTCTTCAAGCACTTCGCCAGTACAAAGGCGCTCTCGATTGCCTGACACGCTCCCTGACCCAGGTTCGGAGTCGTTGGGTGAGCTGCATCGCCAAGCAGTGTGACGCGGCCATCGGTCCAGTTTCGCACCGGCTTGCGATCAAAGATGTCGTTGCGGATGATGCCGGTTTCCGGCGTTGCTTCAATGGCAGCCGGAATCGCCGGCCACCAGTCGCCGAAGCGTTTCAGCAAGGGCGGCTTGTGACCTTCGGGCGGGTCGCTTTCGCCCGCGGGGACGTTTGCCGTTGCGAACCAGTACGTTCGTCCGCGACCAATCGGCAGCATTCCCACTTGCGATCCGCGGCCCATCGCGATCAGAGTCACACCAAGAGGAACCTCCGGCCGGTCGATTAACCCAACTCCGCGCCACGCGGTGTACCCCGCGAAACGCAGCGGCTCGTCTCCAAGCATCTGCGTTCGGATCGCGGACTTGATCCCATCCGCTCCGATGAGCAAGTCTCCGCGTTCCTCTTTTCCGTCCGCGAACTTCGCTGTGGCGCTTGTCGCATCCTGAGAGTAGCCCGCACATGTTGATCCAAGATGAATGGGTTCGCGACCGAGCGCGTCAGCGAGTTTGCTTTGCAAATCGGCCCGGTGAATGCCCACGGTCGGCGCGCCGAGTTTCTTGTTCAGCGAACTGAAATCCGTTGCCAGAAGCAGCTTTCCCAACCACGTTCGGATTTCGCTTCGACCAATCACTGATGAATCCGGTTCCATTGATTTCCAAACATCCAATTTCTGGAGAACTTTCACTGCGTTCGTCCAGAGCGTGATCCCCGCGCCGACCTCGCTGAGCACCGGCGCGCGCTCAAAAATCGCAATTTCCCACCCATTTTGTCGCAGAGCAATGCCCGCCGTCAGCCCGCCGATCCCCGCGCCAATAATCACAGCTTTCGGCATAACATCACTCCAGTTGGTCAGTTAGGAAGGAAAAGGAATCTCAATTACCGGCTCACCTTCGGGGGCGATTCCACAAATGTATGAATCAGGCGCGAGATTCCGCAAAATCCGCATAAATCTCGTTCCGGCCCCGGCGAACACCCAAGTATGGCGGCAGGAGCCCGATGTTCGGGACGGCCGATCCGCCCTCATCCCTATGAGGTGAACGCAATGCTGAAAAAGATGATCGTGCTGGCGGTGATCGGTTTCGTCGCCGTGACCGCCATCGGGGGGACCAAACTCGGCTCGTACATTCGCTCCGAGATTCGCGCGGCCCGCGAACGCTGCGAAGAGAACATCCCGCCGGAGAAGGAAATCGCCCGACTGCGCAACGAAGTGAAGTTGCTCGACAAGGACATCATGGCCGTTGTGAATCAGCTCGCCAAGGAGCGGGTCGCGGTCAACCAACTCAAGGAGCAAGTCGACGACCTCGCGGCCAAGCAGGAGCAGGACAAGGCTCTGCTGACGACTCGCGCCGAAGCGATCAG
Organism: Planctomycetia bacterium; assembly: GCA_022616395.1. GTDB lineage: Bacteria > Planctomycetota > Planctomycetia > Gemmatales > Gemmataceae > Gemmata. Next base: position 8,615 of record JAKEEV010000138.1, read on the forward strand.
GAAGGCGGAAGGTCAGGTCACTTTCGGCACCCGCACGTTGAGCATCGACGAGGCGAAGGCGGAACTGGATGCGGGCGTGAAGCGGTGGACGACCACCCAGAAGTCGCTCGATGGGATGCAAACCACGCTCGCCAGCCGCATCAAGGTTCGCGACAGCCTGGAGAAGCAGCTTGAGACCATGAAGACCCAGAAGACCGAACTGGCCGCTGCGATTGACCAGATGGAAGCCGAACTGGCCGCTCTGAAGCTTCAGCAGATGGAAAGCAAGTACCAGACGGATGACACCCGGATGGCCAAGATCAAGGAAGACCTCCGCAAGCTGAAGACGAAGGTGGAAGTGGAGCGCGAGAAGCTCAAGCTGATGCCGGTCGTATTGGACCCGCCCGCCCCAGCGACCAACGGCAAGAGCGTGGACGACATCGTCGCCCCGCTGAACGCCCCGGCCAAGCCCGCCACCAAGCCGGAAACCAAGACCGCGGACAAGATGCCGCTGGCCGACTGAAACGAATGACGAGCGACGGTGAGACGGTCTCCCCAAGCAGCCCGCGGATTGGATTCCGCGGGCTGTGTTCGTTTCAGGCCGAA
>JAKEEV010001040.1 GCA_022616395.1 Planctomycetia bacterium
CCCTTCGGGGCTTCGTTTTCTCGTTCTCGATCCCAGGGCTTGTGCCCTGGGCTATTATCCAACGCCCCTTCGGGGCGAAAACAAACACTCCTTCAGCGCGTCGCGGTCAGCGACTCATTCCCCCAGATACGCTTCCCGGATGCGCGGGTCGTTCAATAACACGTCGGCCTTGTCGGTGAGCGTGATTCGACCAGTTTCCAGCACGTACCCGCGATGAGCCACCTTCAGAGCCATGCGCGCGTTCTGTTCCACCAAGAGCACCGAGACGCCCTGCTTATTCAGCTCCTTCACCACGTTGAAGATTTGCACCACGATCTGAGGAGCTAACCCCAACGAAGGCTCATCGAGAAGCAAGAGCTTCGGCCGTGCCATCAGCGCGCGGGCAATCGCGAGCATCTGCTGTTCGCCGCCGGAGAGCAATCCGCCGGGTTGAGTCTGTCGCGTGCGGAGAATCGGGAACATCGTGAACGCCTTCTCGATGTCGGCCTTCACGCCTTCTGCGTCCTTGCGTGTGAACGCGCCCATCTCAAGATTCTCAAGCACTGTCAGCCGCGGGAAGATTTTGCGGCCTTCCGGTGATTGCGCCAGCCCCAGCTTCACGATGTTGTGAGCGGGCATCGTGTGAATCGGTGTCGGGCCTGGGGCAGCCACGCGGAAGGTGTCGATGAATACCGCCAGCGTACCGCCGAGAAAAGTCTCGATCATCCACCGCATCGGCCCGCCGATGACGGGCACACTTGCCGCCTGCTCAGACAGATACGAAACTCCAGCGACGAGCGCCCCGCCCAATTTTCCCTCACGCCGATAGCTCTGATATACCTCGGTGGGGATATCGAACACCACTTCGCCCGCACGCGCTTTGACAGTCCCGCAGATCGCGTTGAGCAGCGTTGTCTTGCCAGCTCCGTTTGCTCCGATGATGGTGACGATCTCGCCCTGATTCACCGTCAGCGAGAGTTTGTGAAGCACGTTGATCGGGCCGTAACCGGCTTCGAGATTCTCGACCGCAAGCAACGGAGAATTCACGACACATCCTCCTTGCCCAGATACGCCTCGATCACCTTCGGATCTCGACTCACCTCGGTCGGCGTACCCTCCGCGATCTTCTTGCCGAAGTTCAGCACAACCACCCGATCAGAAATCCCCATCACGAGGCTCATGTGATGTTCGATGAGTAGCACGGTAATGTCTCGGTCGCGGATTTTCTTGATGAGCGCCATCAGGTCGGTTGTTTCGCTGGGGTTCATCCCCGCGGCCGGTTCGTCGAGTAAGAGAAGTTTCGGATTGGTGGCCAGCGCGCGGGCGATTTCGAGCCGGCGCTGGTCGCCGTAAGGGAGATTTTTCGCCAGTTCGTTCTCCTTGCCCTCCAGCCCGACGAACGCCAGCAGCTCCTCCGCCTTCTCCTCTGCCGCACGCTCTTCGCGTCGGTGACTGCCGAGATTAAAGGCGGCCAACAGCGGATGCGAGGCCAGCGCCCGCGTCATACCCACCTGCACGTTTTCGAGTACGGTCATGGAGTGGAACAGGCGGATGTTCTGGAAAGTGCGCGCGATGCCGACCTGCGTGATCGCGTCCGGCGCTCGGCGTGCTCGACGCCAGTTCGCCAGCGTGCCGGACACGCCAATCAACAGCCCGACGAGGAAACCAGCCGCCGCCCGTCCGCTGCGATCCGCGATGTGCCCGCGAGCATCGGCAATCGCTTCGCTCCACGAGAAGGGTTCGTTTCTGCCCTTGAAGTTGTCGCGAATTGCCGTCTGCCATAGCCCTTCGATGTTCACCGCGAGCAGAGCCAACAGAACGCCCACCAACAGCCCGATGCCAATCGCCAACAACACCGGACGCGCCGTCAGTGGTTCGACCAGCGGCTTTCCTTCAAACAGAACGTCACCCTCGGTTGGCTCGTAAATGCCCGTGATCGCGTTGAAGACGGTTGTTTTCCCGGCTCCGTTCGGACCGATGACGGAAAAAATCTGCCCCTTCTCGACGGTCAAGTCCACGGCGTCCACCGCGACGATCCCGCCGAACCGCATCGTCAGATTCTGAATGGTCAGCACAGACATAGAAGTTAGAAGTCAGAGGTCAGAAGACAGAAGTCAGAGGACAGAAGACGGAAGTCAGGAGTCGGGAGTATTCGGTCTGTTCTGGTAATGTCTGACCTCTGTCTTCTGATCTCTGTTCTCTGATTTCTGTTCTCTGTCCTCTGATCTCTGTTCGGAGGCTTCGATGCGGGCGGCGGCTTCTCCAGCAGCTTCGTCTTTTTCTGGGTGCAGTTCCTGCTTTCGGCGATCTTCCGGGATGAGTCCTTCGGGTCGGAAGCGCATCATGAGGATCAGCACCATTCCGAAGATGATGAGTTTCCAGCCGCTGACCTTGAAGTAAGCCCGTCCGCCGAAGTCGAACTGTTCCTGAATGATGTTGTCGAGAAGGTTGGTGATGATGCGGTCGAAGCCCATGAGCAAAAACACGCCAAGCAGCACGCCGGGACGATTGCCCAGCCCGCCGAGGATCACGCAGCACACCATAATCATCGAGAGCGTGAAGTCGAAGCTCTGCGGGTTGCCGGTGGTGCGTAGCGACATCGCATAGAGTGCTCCTCCCAGACCCGCAAGACCCGCGCCGATGGCAATCGCCGCGAGCTTGAGTCGAGCGGGGTTCAATCCCATACAAGAAGCCGCCAGTTC
>JAKEEV010001041.1 GCA_022616395.1 Planctomycetia bacterium
GCAGGCCGCTTCGAGCCCTCGTCTTCATCTTCGAAGAAAACGGCCCAGTCGGGAGTTTTGGCGAGCAGATCCAACACTCTTTCCGGTTCGGTGCCGAAGAGTTGCCGGCACGTTTCGAGTTCGAACTCGACCTGTTCGGCGATCAGCTTGGCCGCGCAGCGATACGCAAGGTCGCTGCCGGGTGGAATGTCAGCGAGTTTCATGGCGACGTCCAATTGAAGAAGTGGCGGGTTCAGGGACTCGGGAGCCGCCGCCGAGAGGTGGGAGACCTGAGGTAACGGGGGAGCTGAATCAGGCACGTTTGGGGATGCGGTCCGGATGACTTGGAAAGGTGGAAGGAAGCGATTCCCCGGGCCGTAGGCCACACGACCCGGGGAACCAGGCTTCGACGCGGATGCAGGGTGAAGTTTAACCGGCCAGCGGTATGGTTTGCACCGGGCTCGTGCCCGCCGTGGCAATTTCGAGGAATGGCGCGAGGCGTGCCGTTGCCTTGAACTGCGGGATCGGGTCGAGGTCCTTAAACGCACCCGTAAACGCGTTGGAGAGGCTCCAGAGCGTTCGCGGGGCGAATTCCGGGACCTGCGGGTTGAAGTACTGGTCGTGGACGCGCCGGGCCAAGTGCTTCGGAGCGTCGAGCTGCCCTTCCACAAAGGCCCGGTAGATGACCAGTTTTGCGGCCTCGTCGGGAAGGCGTGTCGCCTTCCAGGCCCCGACTTGCTTCCGCATCGGCTCGAAGTTCCGCTGCATGCGGTCCACCCCAACCGCCAGGATGTCCACAAGGCTCACGTTCTTGGTGTGCTTCGCGAGCACGGGGGTGAAATCGCCGGCGAACGCGAGGTTGTCGCAGACGAATACGCGGTAGCCCACGGTGAGGGCCAGCCGCATCGACTTGTCGTTGGAGTTTCGAATGCCGATGGCGAACCGGCATCCGTCGAATGTGGTTTCCAGGTCGAGGACACCGAACATCTTCATGCCATCGCCTGAAGCCGCGTATTCCTCCCGCACCACCGAGATCTGCCGGAAGCTCAGGGTTTCAACCAGCGCCCCGACAATCTCGTAGTGCGGAAGGGGTTGATGAGTTGCGCTCCCCGCAGGCGTCGGGATCACCTTCAATTCTTCTCGGGTGATCTTCGAAGTCCCGCAGTGAGCCAAGAGTTGAGATTGCTCCATGTTTGTGCTTCTCCTTTCATTGGGTGAATCAACGCAAAAGTCTGCGAATCGGGGCAGCCCCGAAACGCCGACTTCGACTTCTTGAAAGAGAGATTTGCTCGCTGGCGAAATGTGCGTCGCCAGAGGAAAACTGTTAGGCGGAATTCTTCGGGTCGAAACTTGAACTTGACGAGCGTTGTGCTTGTCTCTGGTCCTTTGGGATGTCAAAGTGGGA
>JAKEEV010000139.1 GCA_022616395.1 Planctomycetia bacterium
CTGTCATGACTTTAGACAGGCTGGAAGCCCGTCCTACGAATACCAAGTTTCGCCTCTTTACGCTTTGGCCACAAGACACCATTCGTAACTAAGTGACGAACCACTCCTCCAGGATGAACGATGAACGATGCTCCGAGAACCACGACCCTCGAACTTGCAACTTTCCCAAACCGTGTGGCTTGTCAGGCACGCGGAGACTGCCACCCCGACGATGTTTCACGGCGCTGAATCCGACATCGAGTTAGGCGAACACGGTCACCGACAGGTTGCATGCGCGATTGAGTGGTTTGCGGCCCTTCAGCCAACGAGCGTGGTATCTTCCGGGATGAAGCGCGCCGTGCAGACGGCCGCCCCCATTGCCAAGGCATGTGGAGTGCCTCATCTGGTTGAAATGCGGTTCCACGAGCGGTTCGTGGGGCCGCTTTCGCGGAAACCGCGTGCCGAGGCCGATCACATCTGGGAAGAGACTTCGCGACAGTGGATCGCGGGGAATACTGCTTATGCTTTCCCCGGCATGGAATCGTTCGATGCTCTACGCGAGCGTACGCTGCCGGCGTTTCGCCGCGTCGTGGAAGCTCATCCTGGCGGGCGCGTGGTGATTGTCTGTCATGGCGTGGTCACGAAGGTACTTCTGTTGTCGCTTCTGCGTGGGTACAGCTCGGCGAACTGGTTAAGTATCGGGCGGATTCCGAACCTCGCGGTGAGCGAGCTTCTTCCCGATGGCGATCTGTGGACCGCCCGCCAACTGCTGGTCGTTCCTCCTCCAGTGCTTGCGCTAAATGCTCTGGTGGAAGGAGGAGGAAAGACGGAAGCATGACAAATTCGGAATGCGGATTGCGGATTGCGGAATCAAAACCAAATCCAAACTCCGGCTCCGCGACTTCTGTCTTCTTGTTTTTCATTCCGCATTCCGCATTTGAGGATTCCTCGGTGTCGGTTCCCCATCGGCGATTCTTCAATTCCGCATTCCGAAATCCGCATTCCGCAATTCCACAAGGTCCGTTTGTGCGCTTCGTATGAAGAGTCCTCATTTCGCCGGTCGATACCTCCTTCACAATCGGAATCCGATTGGCCGAACTCGGAACCGGCAGGGGAACAGGCGCCTGGATGCGAAGCGCTGGTCCGGGAGTTCGAGAGAAGACTGCGCGGACGGGGCGAATGGCGGCAGGAGGAGGCGCGGACACTATGACAAGCGAAGACGTGCTGTCTTCAGCGAGCGAGACGGAAACTCTCCGTCAACAACTGCTCCAGGCCCAGCGGCTCAGCAGCGTCGGCGAACTCGCTTCCAGCATCGCCCACGAGTTCAACAACATCCTCACAACGATCATTAACTCCGCGAAACTCGGGGCCAGAAACACCGACTCCGCCGAGAAACAACAAGCATTCGACCGCATCGTGAAAGCCGGTCAGCGCGCCGCGGCCATCGCGGGGGGAATGCTCGGCTTTGCGCGCAAAAGCGGAACGCATCGCGAGAAGTGCGACATCGCCCGGCTGGTGGAAGAAGTGCTGATTCTCACCGAGAAGGAGTTATCGAAGCACCGCATTCAGGTGGACACGCGATTCCTCGCGCGGCCGGTGGCGTGGGTGGTGCCGGGACACATCGAGCAGATTCTGGTGAACCTGGTGCTCAACGCGCGACAGGCAATGCCAACCGGCGGACGGCTGAAGATTGAAGTTCGAGACAACCGGCCGGATGAAATGGTGGAGATCAAGGTGTCTGATACTGGTGTCGGCATTTCGCGAGACCAGTTGCCGATGATCTTCGAGCCGTTCTTCACAACCAAGCAACCGGATGAGTACGGCCGCGGAGGAACGGGGCTTGGGTTAAGCGTGTGTCGGCAGATCATCGAACAGCATCACGGGCGCATTCGCGTCGAAAGCGTCGTCGGCAAGGGATCGACGTTCACGGTGAAACTTCCGAAACGCCTTCCGGACGATCCGGAGTGAGGTGAGGCGGTGGTTCCAGGTATTTGAAGCGCGGAACACCGAAACGCTAGAAAAGTCAGAAGAAGGGCAAAGTTGGTCGAAGTTGGCCACCTGGCCAACTTCGACCAACGCCTAGAAATCCTGGTGTTTCGCGCAAAGTTGGCCTAAGTTGGCCAAACACAATTACCCTCGCGATGACCGCGAGTATCCGCTTCAAGCGAGCGCATCACTTGCGACTTATTGGTCAACGCTTCTGACCAGAAGGCTGCGCTTTTGCCTTCTCGGTCAGGTAGCGCAGCATCTCTTCGGGTGTGATCAGGAAGTCCCCGTTTCGGTCCAACTCGGTGAATTCCTCCACCGGTCGGCGCTCCGCGCGCCACTCGTAAAGACCAATCTGGCCGTCTCGGTCGGTGTCAAACGTTGTGAACCATTCCGGCAGACCGGGAGGCAGTTTGCCGAATCGAATGGCGACCGGTTCAGTAGTGGGAGGCGAGTTACGATTCGGCATCTGGGGCATCCCCGACGAGGGGAAATTCTTCAGAGGCGACTGGGAGGGAAGCGTCGCTCCTCGCGGGAGCTTGATCGCGATCTCGCCGGAAGCGACTCGATCCGAGACTGACCGCAAATGAGCCTGGAAGTAAACTCCGTACTCGTCGAAGGTGATGAACCCATCACCGTTGCGATCCCATCGCTGCCACATCGCGCGAAGCGTGTCGGGGGCTTCTTCGGAACTGAGCCGGCCATCGCTGTCGCGGTCGAAACTGCGGAACAATTTCTCCGCGCGGCTGGCCTGGACTTCGATGGGCACGGTGCCCGGAGGAAGCTGACCGTTTCGGCGAATGGCAGCGAAGATCTTGGCTTCCTGTTCAGGGGAAGGCCGTTGGTAGGCCGCGCGGAGTTCGCGGAGAATGTCCTGTTCCTGTTCGGGTGTGGTGTTGTAGAGTTTGCGAATCTCGCGGAAGATTTTCGCTTCTCGTTCGGGCGTGGGGTTCTTGTATTGCTTGCGCAGTTCGTCGCGGATGTCCTCGTCCACCTCGAACGGAGCCTCGTACGCCTCCTCAACTTCCTTGACGAGCGCCTTGAACTCATCGGGCGGCGGCTTGGTTGATTTTGGCTTCGGATTGGGGGGTGGAGGTTGCCCGTGATCGAAATCTGGCGTGAGCAATAGCGCAAGAGCGGCAATCGCGGTCAGAACCGGGAGGCGAATAGTACGCATGGCGAGAAGCCCTCCGGCACGGTTGGTCACGCCAAGAGCGATTACTCATTAACCTATTGAGTCTACCAAGTAAGGCGGTTGGGAGGAACCAAAAGATGAGAATTTCGTGACTGCGGGCAAAGTAGCCCGCCGCTCCGCGGCGCTTCTTTCCACCGTCGCGGAGCGGCGGGCTACTTTTTTCCGAGCACCAGATCGACGACCCAGCAGCCACGAACGTGCGTCTGCTTTGCATCGCGGCAGTGATTCAGCACATCGTCGTTGTCGCATCCGGCATCTTGAAGCGCATCGGC
>JAKEEV010001042.1 GCA_022616395.1 Planctomycetia bacterium
ACCTCTTAGCAATCAATCCGGAGAGTGGAAAAACGCGCAGCGAGGTGATCGCACACATTCAGGCGGAACTCAAGGATGCCGAGCCGGGCGCGGAGTTCGAGGTCGAGCAACCGCTGGCTCATTTAATCAGCCACATGATTTCCGGGAGTACCGCGCAGATCGCCATCAAGCTCTCTGGCGATGACCTGGACATCCTGGAGAAGACCGCGCAGCGGATCAAAGAGGCACTGACGGGCATTCCGGGAATCAGTTCGGTCGTTGTCGAACCGATTCGCAAGGTGGACGAGATCCACATCTGCTTGAAGCCCGAGGCACTCGCGTTCTACGGTGTCGATCGCGCTTATGTTGGAAGCTTCGTCCAGACTGCTCTCAATGGCGAGAGAGTGTCTCAGGTGATTGAGGGGGACCGGCGATTCGATCTGCTGGTGCGGCTGGACGAACCGTATCGGGCCGATGTCGCGAACTTGAAGGAGTTACGACTCTACCTGCCTGATGGCCGACCAGTGCGCCTCAAGGAACTGGCGGATGTGACTCCGATGACAGGAGGAGACGCGGGTCCGAATCAGGTGAAGCGCGATAACGCGCGGAGACGAATCGTCATTCGATGCAATGCCCGCGACCGCGATCTCGCAAGCGTGGTGGGGGACATCCAGAAAGCCGTCAGCGAGAAAGTCACGCTCCCCGATGGCTACTTCATCGAGTACGGCGGGCAGTTCGAGAGTCAGCAGCGGGCCACGCGGCTGATCGTGATTCTCGCGCTCGTTTCGGTTGTCGGTATGTTCTTCGTACTGACGATTCTCTTCCCCTCCGCGCGGATTGTGTTGCAGATTCTTAATGCAATCCCGACCGCGTTCATTGGAGGCGTGCTGGCTCTGGTCATCACTCAGCAGACGCTCACAGTCGCGAGTCTGGTCGGCTTTATCTCGCTCGGCGGGATCGCTGTGCGAAACGGGATCCTGCTCGTCACGCACTACATCCACCTGATGAAGTTCGAGGGGGAAAAATTCACCGAGCAGATGGTTCTTCGAGGAAGTTTGGAGCGACTGGCTCCAGTGTTGATGACAGCGCTCACGGCCGGGATCGCGCTGTTGCCTCTGGTGATCGCCGGTCAGCAGCCGGGCCGCGAGATTCTTTATCCAGTAGCGACCGTGATTCTTGGCGGGCTGATTACCTCGACTTTCTGCGAGTTTCTGATTCACCCCGGTCTGTTCTGGCGGTTCGGCTGGAAGGATGCGGAGAGATTAGCGTACAGTCAAGACACAGCGGACGGGCTGGATGGCTCGCGGGCGGTTGAATCCCCCGCGCCGGCACCTGGCGAAGATCGACAGTGAGGGTGTTTCTTCCCAGTACCAAAGGAGCAATGATGACCATGAAAATACGACACATTACCGCGGCTCTGGCCGTTGCAACGGCCGGTCTCTTCACGGCCTGTAATAAGTCCGATCCCGCACCGGCACGGGTCGCGGAGAAGGAGCCACCCAAGCCCGCGGAACACCCGCACGAAGGGCCACACGGAGGAGGCATCGCTCAGTGGGGCGACGACGAGTACCACCTCGAATTCATCGTAGATCATGCAACGA
>JAKEEV010000140.1 GCA_022616395.1 Planctomycetia bacterium
GGCGGCGAATCACCGCCGGGGTTCGTACATGAAGAAGTCGCGTGGACTGCGAATGAATGTGTGGTGTGGGAACACGAGCGTTCCCTGAGCCGCGGGGTACGCGCCGGGCGGATAGCCCTGCGGATTGTAAGCCGGGCCATTCTGGTTGTAGCCCATCATCGGGTAGTAGGCAGATGGCGGGACGTTCGCGGGTTTTCCCGGGCCGAGGTGGAAGAGCCTTCGGAGTCGCGGATTCACTCCGTAGCGATCAGGTGCGGTTCCGTTGTAGGGATCACCCATCCCGACGAGTGTGTTTGGTCCACCGAATTGCGGCATTGAGGGGACCGGAGCATGACCTTGCGGTCCGGCCGGAGGAAGTCCGGGTCCGCCCCAATCTGCTCGGGCTGTCCCGGTTGCCAGAACCAACCCGGCGACTGCTATCAAGACTCGCTTCATGTGCGTATCCCTCGCGTCGAGAAACGAACTCCGTCCTCACATGCCTCTATCGGCACGACTCGGGGATCAACGCGAGGGAACTTTGGGAAAGTGCTATCTTCGGAAGACGACAAAGACGAAATACATCATCAGGCCCAGGCTGAACAACGAGATTACGCCAGTGCCAACCGCGATCGAGAGCAGCCATCGACTCGCGGGGTTGTCGTCGGTGGTCATCGTCGAGATCGCGGCGCGCAGTTGCCGATCCACTTCCTCGAAGAGCCTCTGGTCGTCAGAGATCCACCGGAGCGTGACGGAACGCCCACCCTCGAAGGTATCGAGTTCAAACAGAGGCACGCCCGAGACCCACCTCTTGCCGTGCCGTTCGACCGGCCGGCCGAGTTGCTCGAACACCTCGGTGAGTGCGACTTCAAACGCGGCCGGTTCGACGTTGTAGACCACCAGCGTCCGCCGACGTGATAACAGGGCCAGCGTGATTCCGCCGAGGATCACCGTGAAGTAGAGGAAGACCAGGATCATCCACGTCAAGCGCTCCTGCATCCACACATCACGAAGCGCCTCGAAATTTCCGCGCATCCAATAGCGGACGTTGGCCTGAAGGAGCGAAAGGAGTAAGCCGCCGCCGAAGAGGATGAAACCAGAAAGACCGAGCACGACGCCCACGAAGTCCCAGGTGCCAGAGACCGCTGTGGGCCGCTCGCGCCGCGTGATGCGGGAGAGCCACAGCAGGTATGTGGTGAGCGGAATCAGACAGAACACCCCCGCCAGACAAATGACGAGGATCAACGAGAGCACCAAGGGATCAGTCCTCGCCAGAGTTCGCGGAGGTTCGCGACGAAAGTATTCAGTCTATTCTATGTTGCAACTCCAACAGGTCAATTCGCGGTTCACCGGGACGGACGTGATGCGAAAATCCCCCTTTCCTTCTGGCCCTGTGGGCGATAAAGTACCAGTGCGTTAACAAGACGCGGCGTGGAGCAGCCCGGTCAGCTCGCCAGGCTCATAACCTGGAGGTCGTAGGTTCAAATCCTACCGCCGCAACTTTCTGAAGGTTTTCCAGTTCACTTGGCCTGCTGATGACAGGAGTTGTCAGCGGGCCTTTTTCGTTGACAGGACAAGCACTTCCGTCACTCTCCTCCAATACGCCTTGATCGTCTGGGGAAGGAACCGCCTTGTCGGGAGATGACCCGAATCGACCCTGTTTGTATGGAGTTGGTGCAAGCGGTGGTGCAAGCGACTCACTCCCAACAGCCAGCGCGCTTTGCTGACACTCCCGGTTCACCGACAAGGCGGGAAGGGCATCGAGCGCTCCGCGAGTGTCGTGCAACTGGAGTTTCGTGTAGACGTTGGCGGTGAGTCGCGGGTCCGAGTGACGCATTAACTCTTGAGCGATCCGCTGGGGCACCCCGCCTTTTGCCATCAGGGTTGCGAACGTCACCCTCAACGAGTGGACATCAACCACACGCCCGGCATCGTCCGTTCCTGCGATTCCCGCAGCCTTCAAATCCTCCGCCAACAGGCGGTTGAAGTGAAGCGACACGCGGAACAACGGAGCGTCATGGGGCAGGGTAATGGGGATCGGATTCCCCGCACTGCGAGCCTCGGTTTGGATGATCGCTAGGCGGTGCGCGAGCCAAGCCCGCAGGTCGGCCGCGAGATCGGCCCTGATGGGTAGAGCATTCCCTTCCCGATTCTTCTCGTCAGCGGCATGCAGTTGGAGTAACTCGTTTTCAAGGGTGAGGTCGAGTTGCCCCACTGTCAGCGATCCACACTCGGACTTCCGAAGACCTGTCAGTGCGATGGACTTGTAAATCAGAGATCGTTCCCAACCTACCTCCTCCAGACGCGCCCGAGTAGCGGGGGACAATTTCGCTCCAGATTCGCCCTTCCGCGCTCCACGGTTGATTGAGAGTTTTGCAACGGGCGGGTTCTTGCAGTATCGAGGAGCTTCTGTAACTCATCCTCGGTGAGCGCCCGCCGTTGCCTCCGCGGGTCTGCCTTCACGTTTGCCTTTGGCAGATTCACGAACGGGTTGGTGATGAGACGCTCGGTTTCCACACACCAGTTGCAGAACGCTAACCATGCCTCGCGATAGGCATTCCGGGTGCGAGCCGATGAACCCTCGTCGGCTCGCTTCACGAGCCACTCCTCGAACGGACCGATCTCCAAGGTCGCAAGTGACGTGAAGCCACAGTCTGCCGCAACTCGACGCAGCGCCCGGAGAGTGTTCTCTTGGTATTTGTCGTCAACTTGGCGAGCGATCAGCCGCTGCTCAAAGGCTGTGAAATGCGTTTCAAGTGGTGTTGTGAGATGCTTGCTCACCGCATTCTCGGCGGCAGTGATGACATTCGACCGAACCAACTCGGCCTTGCGTTCAAGTTCGGCCAGCACGCGACGAGCAGCTTGTTCGTCCTTGCACTTTGTTGAGACTTCGCGAACGACACCTTTACCATCGCGATACTTGGCGATGTAGTATGGCGACTCGATAAGAACGCGGTCGCTTCCGTTCGTGCCTTTGGTGATTGGGTGTTGGCGGAGTTTTCCCTTCACGCGCCACCGGGCAAGCCGCTGCCCCTTCTTCTCAATGATCTCTGCGTTTGGGGGAACTGGCTTGGTGAACGTCTTGCGGAACACAGAACCCATTTGAGTTGATCCCTCGGAAACGGTTGGCCGGTTTGGTGTGGGTTTCCGAGCCACGATCCAAATCGGCCCGACCAGGGTAAACAAATCATACACTTTACTCACACAGCGCGCTATGTTGGTAACCAACGGTCTGTGGCTCCGTTCATCGACTTTCGGTCCTCATCATTTCAAGGATGTCTTGCAAGGCGTAATGCTCTGCGAGTTCCCGGGGCATCCCTCCCGAGTATTCGCGGA
>JAKEEV010000014.1 GCA_022616395.1 Planctomycetia bacterium
CAAAACGCACAAAAGAAACAAAAGACCGAAGAAAGTTCAATTCAAACACTGTTCTCTTGGTTTTCTTTTGTGCGTTTTGTGCTTTTTTGTGGCCATTCTCAGTTCTTCAGTTTCGCGGGAAATACTTCGCGCTCATCTGGCGCAGGAAGGCGAGCGATTCGGCCATTTCGTCCATGCCGTTCATGCCGTCTTCAATGCTGACCCATCCGCGATAGTTGTGTTCCGCGAGAATGCGGAAGATCGCGTCGAAATCGTTTAGCCCTTTGCCGGTAACTCCGTGACGGAGCTTGTCGAAGTAGCCGATGGTGCCGTCTGACGCGCGGAGGTCATCGAGAGTTGCTCCTTCGACGAGATAGCGGTCGCTCGCGTGCATACTCACGACGCGATCCGCGACCGCGCGAAGCAACTCGATTGGGTCATCGCCCGCAACGGTCGCGTTCGATGGATCGTATTGCACTCCGAAATGCGTGCGGTCAGGGATCGCGTTGACCAGTTCGAGGAACACAGCTTGCTTCTGCGCGAACTCCGGATACTTCCAGAAGCCGTCCTTGTAGTGGTTTTCGAGTCCGAGGATCACATCGCATTCGCGTGCGGCCGGAAGAACCACGTTAATGCACTCCACGACCCATTCCAGTCCCTGTTCGCGACTCACTTCCGGGTAACGCTGGCCGCTGAGTACGCGACACACAGAGCGCGGGCCACCGAGTCGGCGAGTGATGCGCACCATTTCGATTTCTTTCTCGATGGCGCGCTTGCGGGCGTCTTTATCCGGGTTGGTGAAGTCCGGCGAACAGCAGAGCATCGGCATTGCTCGACCGGTGGCTCGGATCGCATCCGCGACTGAATCAAGATAACCAGGTTCGAGACTGGTGAAGACGCCTTCGTACATTTCCAGTCCGTCGCAATCGAGCGAGCGGGAGAGTTCGATCCACTCGAAGACGGACATGGAGCGCTCACCGGCGATCCGGTCGAGGAAGCACTTCGGGAACGCGGAGATACGAAGCGGCATGAAGGTGTTGTAGCGAAGACGATTCGTGACGTGCGCTGCCGCATTCTTGGTGAGCCGCGAAGGGTGCTTTCTTATGGACCGCGGCCGTCCCGGCCGCTTCTTCTTCTTCAAGAGCGGGCAAGATGCCCGCGGTCCATACGGTCTTGCATGGACCGCGGCCGTCCCGGCCGCATG
>JAKEEV010001043.1 GCA_022616395.1 Planctomycetia bacterium
CGCGCGGCAGTGACGAGCCGGCCGCACGCGACATGTGGAGCCTCCTTCGCGGGCTGGACGATGTCACTTCGATGGAATCCGTTCTCGGCACCGAAGGCCAGGGCGCTGCGCTGTACTTCGGCGAGTTCGGCCGGTTTCTCAAGCAACCGCCGAACGGGAAGGGTTTCGACTTCACGACGCGAAACCGCCGGCCGCCGCGCGACCCGGTCAACGCGCTACTCAGCTTCGCCTACGCGATGCTGGCGAAGGACTGCTTCGCGGCCGTCTGCACGGTCGGGTTCGATCCATACAAGGGCTTCTTCCACCAGGGCCGGCACGGAAAGCCCTCGCTGGCGCTGGATCTGATGGAAGAGTTCCGCCCGGTGATCGCGGATTCGGTCGTGCTCACGCTCATCAACAATGAATCGCTCACGCCAAGCGACTTCATCACGTGGCGTGACGCGTGCCAGCTCACCGAGAGCGGGAGAAAAGCCTTCTTCCAGGCGTATGAGCAGCGGAAATGCACGGTGGTGACGCACCCGGTCTATGGCTACCGCATGAGCTATTCGCGGATGCTGGAAGTGCAGGCGCGGATGCTGGCGGCATTCGTTCGCGGCGAGATTCCGAGCTACACGGGCTTCACTGTCCGTTAGGCTCCGTTTGGTGAAGGGCACGGGTATTGATACCCCCCTCCCACCCCCCTGTTTTTTTGGTGGTTGAGTGAGGAGAGGTTTGACCTGGAAATCGTGGTGTTTTCGTGTTGTTGGGGTGATTGTGGGCGCATGGCATGCGGCCTTTATGATTCGGTTTTGCTGGAAATTGCAGTGTTTAAAAAGGCCAGGGGTGGCCGGAATGGCACGAACCATCAGCTCACAAGCGATGATTAGATTGATGCCCCCTGAGTTCATCAGTCTGATTCGTTCCGTACTCCGTGCCGTGTGCGGCCTCCCTTCCCACATATTGTTCATCCTTGCACTAAGTATACGTTATTTCATATAATGTGTCAAGCCCAAAAACCTGGGCCGAGCCGCAAGCCGCAGGCGAGCGAGAGGTTGAAGGATGGACAGTTACTTGGTCTGCTACGACATCTCGAACCCGAAGCGCCTTCGCAAGGTGGCGCACACCTGCGAGGACTTCGGGTATCGGAAACAGTTGTCGGTATTTTTGGTTCGCGTGAGTGCAACGGACTTTGTACGCTTGCGATCACGACTGTACGACATTATCGACCTGAATGAAGACCAAGTGCTGTTCATCCCGCTAACCGAGTCGGGCTTGCAGCGGATGGAAGCCATCGGCCGCCCGACGGACAGCTACGACAAGAACGACGTGGTGATGATCCTCTGAGGAGTTCGCCCGATGAACGAGAACGAGTTTCGCGTTGCATTCAGCACGCTCACTGACACCCCCGGCCCTTTCCCGTGGCAGTGGGAGATGTACAAGCGGTTTATCGCGGGCGAGTTTCCCGCGTCGTGCAATCTGCCGACAGGGTTGGGGAAGACCTCGGTCATCCACATTTGGCTGCTCGCGTTGGCAACGAAACCGAAACTGCTCCCCCGACGCCTCGTGTATGTGGTTAACCGGCGGACAGTGGTTGACCAGACAACGGACGAAGTGGAGAAACTGCGTGAGCGGTTGCCGCTGGTCCAGAGCGTCTGGGATGCGCTCTGGGAATTGAACGCCCTGCGCCCGGAGAAACCAAACCCAGAGAAGGACCGTCCGCTGGCAATCAGCACGCTTCGCGGACAGTTCGCGGACAACCGCGAGTGGAGTGC
>JAKEEV010001044.1 GCA_022616395.1 Planctomycetia bacterium
GGACGACATCGACGTCGTAGCCCTCGCGGTCGCGGCTCGTTGGTTGGCTGGGTTTTCCAGCCTCCCACCGAGCCGCGACCGCGAGGGAGCGGGTGGCTTTTGCACCCGGCGAACACGTTCACTCCACGGTCACGCTCTTGGCCAGGTTCCGCGGCTTGTCGATGTCGCACCCGCGAAGCCGCGCGATGTGATAGGCGAGCAGTTGAAGTGGGATCACCGCGACAAGCGGCTGAAAATAGTCCGGCACGTCGGGTACGCAGATCACATCATCTGCTTTGGCCGCAATGGCCGTGTCTCCTTGCGTGGCGACCGCGATCACCGGCCCGCGACGCGCTTTGACTTCCTCCAGGTTGCTCATCGCCTTCTCGTGAATCGCTCCCTTGAGCGCCAGGAAGACCGATGGCGTGTGTTCGTCGATGAGCGCGATCGGTCCGTGCTTCATCTCGGCCGCGGGGTAACCTTCCGCGTGGGCGTAGCTGATCTCTTTAAGCTTGAGCGCGCCTTCCAGCGCCACCGGGTAGAGGTACTGACGACCGAGGAACAGGAAGTCGGAGCAGTGGGCGTACTTCTCGGCAATGCGCTGAACTTGCGCGTCACACTCCAGCGACTCCTCGATCAGCGCCGGCAGAGAGAGCATCTGGTCGATGATTCGAGCACCCTGAAGGGCGGACAGGTGACGCAGTCGGCCGAGGTGGAGCGCAAGCATTCCGAGTGTGAACACCTGAGAGGTGAACGCCTTGGTGCTTGCAACTCCGATCTCAGGCCCGGCGTGCAGGTAGATTCCGCCGTCCGCTTCGCGCGCGATTGTGCTCCCGACAACGTTGCAGATCGCCAGCGTCAGGTGCCCCTTTCGCTTGCTCTCGCGCAGTGCGGCGAGCGTGTCGGCCGTTTCGCCCGATTGACTGATTGCGATGACGATGGTGTTGTGGTCGATTGGCGGATTGCGATAGCGGAACTCGCTGGCGTATTCCACCTCGACCGGTAGCTGCGCGAACTCCTCAATCAAGTACTCCCCGATCAACGCCGCGTGGTAACTGGTGCCGCAGGCGGTCAGGATGATGCGGTTGGCTCTGCGAAGTTGCTGGTTGTCCACATTCAGCCCGCCGAAGTGCGCGGTCGACTCGGAGTCATCGAGCCGCCCGCGCATCGCGTTGGCAAGCGTTTGCGGCTGCTCGTGAATCTCCTTGAGCATGTGGTGCTCGAACGCGCCCTTGTCGGCGTCCCCAACTTCCCAGTCAATCTGGTGAACGCTGGCGGACACGCGAGTCCGCTCGCGGTCGTAGATTTGCCACTCGTCGGCGGTGATTCGACAGAGTTGATGATCCTTCATGTACACCACGTCGCGTGTCTGGCCGATCAAGGCGGCCGGGTCGCTTGCCAGGAAGTGTTCGCCGGCCCCAACGCCGAGCACAAGCGGACTGCCGAGCCGCGCGCCGAGAATCATCTCCGGATCGTCCGGGCTAACCACCGCCAGCCCGTATGTGCCCTTCAAGAGGGGAAGAGTTCGGCAGACGGCCTCCATCAGGCCGCCGTCGAAGTGGTAAGCGACGAGTTGAGCGATCACCTCGGTGTCGGTATCGCTCTGGAAGACGATTCCGTGCTCCTGAAGGTGCCGCTTGAGCGCTTCATAATTCTCGATGACTCCATTATGAACGACCGCGACGCGGCCATCGCTTGAGAGGTGCGGGTGCGCGTTCGCGTCGGTCGCCGGGCCGTGAGTCGCCCAGCGCGTGTGACTGATTCCCAGACACCCAGGTGCCGGCCGCTCCCGCAGGTGCCCGACAAGCGACGCGATCCGCCCGGACCGCTTGCGGACGTGCATCTGCTCCGGGCCAGTGACGGTGGCCAGACCAGCGCTGTCGTACCCGCGATACTCCAACCGCCGCAAACCATCAATCAGGATCGGTTCGGCCTCGCGCCGACCTGCGTAACCGACGATTCCGCACATGGGGAAGCCCTCATTATGGAGGTTGGTAATACCGAATCGCGTTGCAGGGTTACCATGTTTGGTTTTGGGGTTGGTTACGTGAGAAGACCCCTCACCCGCCGTTACGACTCTCGCAAAGCGCGTCAGTCTACGGCGACCTCTCCCCGCTAAAGCGGGGCGAGGTGGGCGCGGTTGCAGATTCGATCAGCTACCCGGAAGGAGCAAGACCCCCACCTCTCTTGCGCCGTGCGGGGGAGAGGTCGCCGCCGCGGAGCGCTTCGCTCTGCGAAAAGCGGCGGGTGAGGGGGTCTTCAACACACAGTAACCCTTCAACGATCCGGTATGAGGTGTTTGGTTGTTCTGAGAGAATCAAGAGGATCAGAGCGGAGAGCAAGGGGATCAACTTTTTGGGGCAAGGGGATCAACTTTGGGTGCAAGAGGATCAACTTGGA
>JAKEEV010001045.1 GCA_022616395.1 Planctomycetia bacterium
CTGCTGACGTTCTTCGGGAAACTCGCCTGGGCGTTCGGAATCGTCGGTCTGGCGGTCCAAGCCACACTCGCCTATTTCGTGCTCGATGGAATCACGCGCAAGGGGCATCTCTTCAGTCGGGTTCGACAATTTGTCTTCGACCTCGGCTGGGGCGACTGGGCCATCGGAGCGACAGGACTAATGATGTTCTGCGTCTTGCTTGCGCTGCTCGGTGTGTTCTGGATTTGGATTGGCTTTGGCCTCATCGGAATCGGGCTGGCGTTCGCGCTGCGCTATGGAGTGGATCGACCGCTGGCTGATGAGAGACGCGGACCTATCGAAGGAAGCGAACGATTGCTTCGGCGGATGCGAATGCACGGGCAGGACGAGGAGGAACTGAGGCAGTTCGTCGCGAAGTTCGCCGGGAGGCACTGGGAAGAGTTCTTCGAGGCTCTCTTCGGTTACGAAGCAAAGCTCGCGGCTCGGGCGGTGCTGCTGCGTGGAGGCGCGGCCGGCGCACGCGAGAAGTACGCGGCCTGGCGCGAACCATTACTCGCGGCCATCGACCGCGTGGTGAAATCTCGCAAGGAAGCTCGCGAGCGAAAGCTACTCCTGGCAATCGAAAAGGCGAACTTGCTGGC
Organism: Planctomycetia bacterium; assembly: GCA_022616395.1. Lineage (GTDB taxonomy): Bacteria > Planctomycetota > Planctomycetia > Gemmatales > Gemmataceae > Gemmata. The sequence continues at coordinate 621 of JAKEEV010001045.1, forward strand.
CACCGGCGCCCACGCCGAGGACGCCGAGACTCACGCGAAGGCCGCTGCCGAAGCGATGGTCCGGGCCGCGGGCGAAATCCGCGAAGCCGAATCCGCACGCGTGCGGATCGGCGGAGCGCAACCGACTCACGCCGCTCCCGCCAACGTACACACACTCGTGAATGCCGCTCAGCAGCCCAACGACTTCGCGTTCGTTCCAACTCCCCGCACACGCGACCCGCTCGATTCACTCATCTCGTTGTTCGTTGGGCCACACGTCCGGGCGCTGGCGGCGGCCCTCTTGATGGCCGCCTGCGGATTGTGGGCGTATCAGAATGGGCTGATTCCCGGAGCGGAAATCGAATCGCAAACGAGCCAGGCCATCGAGAAGGGCGATCTCTCAGGACTTCAGAAGCAACCCGCCTTTGACATGACTCGAGCCACCAAGCCGCTGGTGATCGGTGGTGTCCCGGCCTCCGCGACTCTCTGGCTTGACAGTTTCAATGTCGGGCTGGCGGGGCTGATGCTACTCGCCTCACTGTTCTATCGCGGAAACCTGATGAGCCTCTTCGTCTTGCTCGGAGCGGCAGTCGCGATCACCGGACACCAGATCGGGATTCGCGCCGTCGAACCCTTCCGCGACTTCCACGTCTCGCTCATGCTCGGTGCGGCGCTGGCACTTGTGGGCTTCCGAATCGGAACGCGCTAACTGTAATCAGAGCGCTGAAATAAGATCGCTCCCTGACGGTCGCGGCTCTGATTACACCAGAGCGCTGAAATAAGATCGCTCCCTGACGGTCGCGGCTCTGATTACACC
>JAKEEV010001046.1 GCA_022616395.1 Planctomycetia bacterium
TCCACGCTGTTGTGTTCCGTGAATCGGCGGAAGTCGAGCCAGTTTCCTCCAAACTCCACCGCCAGCCCGCGAGCGCGGCCATTCTTCAGCATGCGCTTGGCTTGAGCCTTCAATACGTCCGGCTTGTGAAGTTCGCCGACCGCTGCGCGCTCAAGTAACACCTTGTCGGGCGCACTCGACCACAGGAAGTAACTCAGTCGGCTCGCGAGGGCGTAATCCGAGAGCGGCTGAATGCTCTTGCCGGGAACTTTGCGGTCCGTTGCGATGCGATCCACGCGATAGCAGAAGTGAGGAGACATCAGCACGCTCACAAGCGTGTCTCGAATCGCCTCATCGTGAGTCAACTTCTCCTCAGTGCGCAGAGTGCGATAGAACGCCGCGATGCTGTCGCGCTCGGACTTCGTTAGCGGTCTGCGATACGCGCGTTCGGCGAAGTCCTGAATCGCCTTCACGTGGCTCGGTTCCGCAGCCAGCCGAGCCTGCTCCACCCAGCGAATCTGAGCCGAGATGTTCGTGAAGTAGTGCTTGATCGCGTCCTGAGCGATTGGGCCGGCATTGTTGCGAATCGCCTTCGCGAGGTAAACTTCGCCGAGTTTCTTGAGCTTCTCCTCGCTCGTCACGTCCTTGTCTTCAGCGCGCGCGAAGTCGAACTCCGCGCCGCGCATGTACGAAGAGTCCGTCCGCTCGAACCAGACGAAGCTCGTGTACTGCCTCATCGGCGCCGTTGTGATGAAATCGAACTCACGCCACAATTGATCGAGTTCCTTTCGCTCGTTCTCGTCAAGCATCAGTTCGTAAAGCGGCCCGTCGTCGCGGAAGTAGCCCGTCATGCTGTGGAAGCCCGCGCTCAGAAGTCGCCCGCCGAGTTTCTTCTCTTGCTCCGGGTCGAGATACACCCGCGCGCGTTCGGTCACAACGAACGTATCGGGGAAGATCGCACAGAACCGCTTGAAGGTCGCTTCGTACTTCATTGATTCCGTCTTGTCGGCGGGGACGACCATCGCGCGACCGGCTGCGGTGTCCGGTGACAGTCCGCTGTCATTGATGGCGAGCGCTCCGCCCGAATACTTCCTTCGGTTGGCCGCGAACTGTCGGTTCTTCCAGAGCACGAAGCACTGCGAGCCGTTGTGAATTGGCGGAGCGGTGAGGTTCTTCACTTCGGGAACCAGCTTCTGCCGAAGATTCGCAACGAAATCGCGCATCTCCTCACAACCAGGCTTCGCGGTGTCGGGTTGTTTCGCGTCCGGCGCGGGGAGTTGCTTCCACATTGCTTGAAGAGCCGCGATCGGCCCGACTTCCTCTTTCACGTCCGTGAGCGTGTCCCAGATGGTCGCGAGATACTTCGCACTGATGCCGGCCTCCTCCGCGATTTCAGCAAGAGTCGCGTTCGGCTTACCAAGCGCAACGCGATGTTTGAACTTCCACGCGGCGAGGAAGTAATCGGCGAAATCCGTGCGCTGATTCTTGTAGAAGTCAATGATGCGGTTCACGCAGAACTTGTCGCGGTCGGTGTCGGTCACAACCGCGTGAGGCGCGAACGCAATCCCATCCGGCATGAGGACGAGGTGATCCGACACCAGCCGACCGGCTTCGAGATACTTCTTCAAGAGGGCGGGGGACATCGTGAGCGATTCGGCGGAGTTATCAAAGCCAGACTCGTTCGCGGGATCGACCGGGAAGTCTTTCGTTGGTCGAATGTCGATGCCGGTGAGATCGCGAATCGTGTAGTCATACTCCGCGTTGCTCAATCGCCGGGGAGGAACCGCGCCGGGATCGCCCGCGTTGCGCTTCGCTTCATACTGAAGGAGTGATTCGATCCATTCGACGACCGCCTTGCGCTCGGCGGGCATCGGATGTTTCTTGGCGCTCTCAGGAGGCATCACGTTATCTTTGAGCTGCTCGCGGATCGCGACCCACTGTCGATAGTCCTTCGCGACCGATTCCACGGACGTGAACGTGGACAGGCTCACATCGCCCTTCGGCTTCTCCATGCCGTGACAACCGACGCAGTATGTATTGATGAACGGCAGGACCGTTTCGCGGAACTGGCGATTCAACTGATCCGCGTCTGGCGTTGGGTCGGCTGGCGTGGAGACAACCGGCAGCGGTGGCGAAGGCGCATCGGTGGCGATTGCCTGAAACGCGATGATCGCCAGAAGCGGAATGATCGCTGAGAGATTGCGCATGATGGTGGGACGCAAGGCGGGGTGGAGAGCGACTTCATTAAGAAGTTGACAGACCCGACGGAGATTGGAAGCAGAAAACTCGAAAATCCGCGCCCGATCAGA
>JAKEEV010001047.1 GCA_022616395.1 Planctomycetia bacterium
GTCCCCGTAACGTGGCCAAAACCGGTGATGTTGGCGTTGACGTCTGCCCCTGCTTCGATCAGCACCCGAGCCGTCTGAAGTTCGCCAAAGCGAACTGCGTGGTGCAACGGAGTCGGGCGTTCCGAACGCTTCTCTTTCTCCTTCTCCTTGGGCTTCGGCACCACCTTCGGCAGTGGTTCCTTCTTGAGTCGCTCCTTCAGTTCGATGTCGCGTCCGAGAGCGGCGAGTGTTTCGAGCGTGTGCTTGGCTCCGTGCGACTCCAACAGTTCGGCCAATGGGCGATTGCCGCGCAGGACTGCCGCGAGCATCGGCGTGATTCCGTGCCTGTCGGGTTCATTGACCTTCGCCTTGTGCTTGATGAGCAACTCGGCGATCTCTGGCGAAGCCGCGACAGCGAGCGGCGAGTTGAACGCTGTGCCGATGAGATTGGGATCAACTCCCTTCTCCAGTAACAAGCGAACGATGTCGAGATGACCGTTTTGAGAGGCGTAGGCCAGAGCCGAGATTCCGCGATTCTCCGCGTCGGCGATATTGAAGCCCTTCGACAGGACGAGTTCCACCATCTGCTTCTTGCCGGAGATCGCGGCATACATGAGCAACCGGGGGTCGGTCTTCAGGTCAGCTCCCCGGTCGATGAAGAGTTGAATCAATTCCATCTTGCCGCTTGCCAGCGCGCCGAACAGGGGGTTTTCTTGCTTCGGGTTGGCTCCCTTGCGCAGGAGTAGTTTCACCATTTCCGTGTCACCCTGATCCACCGCGTCGTAGATCGGCGTGTTACCAATGCCGAGGTGAGAGGCATCGACCGTTGCTCCCCTGGCAAGAAGCAGACGAGCCGCGTCGAGGTGGCGTTCACGAACCGCGAACTGTAGCGGAGTGATCGGAGGCTCGAACGCCTTGGGCTGCCAGCCGCCATCGACCTTTGCACCCTTGTCGAGCAGCAGAGTGATGATCTCGACTCGGCCGCGCTGGGCCGCGCGATGGAGTGGCGTGAAGCGATCATGCTTCGTGACGGCGTGAACATCAGCCCCGCGATCCAGCAGTAGAGCAACGACATCCTTGCTCCCGCCGACGGCAGCCAGATAGAGCGGAGTGTGCTCATCGGTTCCCGCCTTCGCGTTGATCTCGGCCTTCGCATCGAGCAGCAACTTGACGATCTCGACGTTCCTCCCCTGTGCGGCGCTGTGCAGCGGCGTGTAGCCCTGGTCTTTCTTGTGCAAGGCCAGCTTGGGGTTAGCATCGAGCAACTTCTTCACCTTCTCGGTGTCTCCCCGACCGATTGCGTCGAAGAGTTCCTCTCCCGGTTCGGCAGCGAATCGAACACGTTGGTTGGGCAATTCCTGGACGAGGGCAAGGGTCGAGCAGACCAGGAGAACGGCCAGCGACATGGTTTTCATGGGAAGAGCCTTCAGGCGGGAAGGATGACACTCATTATTCCCACCGCGGGGCGAGATTGATCCCCAATTCTGACATCGGAGCCGCGACCGTCAGGGAGCGCTCTCGGAGCCGCGACCGTCAGGGAGCGCTCTCGGAGCCGCGACCGTCAGGGAGCGATCTTCCATCATGCGCTCCCTGACGGTCGCGGCTCCGAAAGGCTATCCCCAACTGCCCGCGAGGTGTATGATTCCACCAACCTTTCTCGGTTTGAATACCGGATGAAGCGACTGACCCGGCAACTGTTACAGTCAGCGCTGACACATGCATCCAGAAGAGACCGCCATGAGTTCCAAACGCGCTCGACGAACTGCTGAGCAAACCGATCAGCCACCAGCGCCCCCACCCCCACCAACACGATTGAGTCGCCGGGTGTTCCTCTTCAGCGCGCTTGCCGCGGGCGGGTTCGGAGCGGCCTACGGAATCACCAAGCTCGTCTCGCGTGGCCCGGATGGAATGAAGTGGATTCCCGGAGGCGAGTTCACGATGGGTTCGGCGGACTCGAAACTTCCGCGTCACGAGCGCCCCGCGCACACGATCAAAGTCGATGGCTTCTGGATGGATGAAACCGAAGTGACCAACTCGGCGTTCCGCGCGTTCGTCGATACCACCGGTTACATCACCACTGCCGAGAAGAAACCCGACTGGGAAGAGTTGAAGAAATTTCAACCTCCCGACTCGCCCAAACCGGATGAGAGCCGACTTGTGCCCGGCTCGATGGTCTTCAGTCCACCCGCAACACCCGTTCCGCTCAACAACGCGCGGCTGTGGTGGAAGTATGTGCCCGGAGCATGTTGGAAGCATCCCTCCGGGCCGGAAAGTAACCTCGACGGCAAGGACGATCATCCCGTCATTCAGGTTTCGTGGGATGACGCGGTCGCGTATTGCTTGTGGGCAGGCAAGCGCCTTCCCACTGAAGCCGAGTGGGAGTATGCCGCTCGCGGGGGACTCGAAGGGAAGCGCTATCCGTGGGGAGATCACGCGCCGGCCGAGGAGAGCAAGATCGCGAACATCTGGCACGGAGGATTCCCGCACAGGAACATCGAACTCGATGGCTACACGCGCACCGCGCCAGTGAGAAGCTACCCCGCGAACGGATACGGCCTCTTCGACATGGTGGGCAACGTGTGGGAGTGGTGTTCCGACTGGTATCGCGCGGATGAATACGACAGGCGCGCAAGTCAAGGTGTGGTTACGAATCCGCAAGGACCGAGCGAGAGTTGGGATCCGAATGAACCGTGGGCTCCGAAGCGAGTCACACGAGGAGGGTCATTCCTCTGCCACATCAGCTATTGCGAGAGCTACCGGCCCGCTGCGCGCCGAGGAACTGCTTCTGACACAGGGATGTCACACATCGGCTTCCGTTGCGTCACAAGCAAGGAGATCGGTCGGAGCTGAAGTGTCGAGTCGTGACGAACTTCGCTTGCGAATCAGTTTGTTTGTCTCACCATTGCAATCTTACGCAAAATCGGACACACACGGCTTTTTCACTTGCTCACAATTCCTCGCGGACCAACAATCAGCGGCACATTCTCCATCTTTCAGGATTGATCCGCTCACATTTCAGTGAGCAGAGTGCCTCCGACCAGGACGGTCGATCTCGCCCTGCCGAGGACATCTCATGCGCCGATTCGCAGCCGCCGGTTGGCTCTGCGCTGCGGGAATGCTTTTTGTCGCGCTTCTCCCGACTCCACACGCGGAAGGACAGCCGAAACCCATTCCGAATCCAGGCGATCCCCTTCCCCACTGGAACGACACCGCTCCCAAGAAGGCAATCATCGCCTTCGTCGAGAAAGTGACCAAAGAAGGCTCGCCGGACTTCGTGCCTGTTCCTGAGCGCGTCGCGGTCTTCGACAACGACGGCACGCTCTGGTGCGAGCAGCCGATCTACGTCCAGTTCGCGTTCGCTTTCGACCGCGTCAAGGCGACGGCCGACAAGCACCCCGAATGGAAGGAGAAGCAGCCGTTCAAGGCGGTACTCGAAGGCGACCACAAGACGCTCGCGGAGAGCGGCGAGAAGGGGTTGGTCGAAATCCTCCTCGCGACTCACACGGGAATGACCATCGATGAGTTCGAGGAAACAGTGACGAAGTGGATTCGCACCGCGCAGCACCCGAGGTTCAAACGACTCTACACCGAGTGCGTTTATGAACCGATGCTCGAAGTGCTGCGATACCTGCGTGCCAAGGGGTTCAAGACGTTCATCGTTTCGGGTGGCACAACCGATTTCATGCGCCCGTGGGTCGAGAGAGTCTACGGAATCCCGCCGGAGCAAGTGGTCGGCACGACATTCAAGACGAAGTACGTAGTGAAGGACGGCAAATCCTCGGTCGTGATCGAACCCGCGGTGGACATGATTGACGACAAGGCTGGTAAGCCGGTCGGGATCGCGAAGTTCATCGGTCGAAGGCCAATCATGGCCTTCGGCAACTCCGACGGTGACTTCGAGATGCTCGAATACACCACGACGAGCAAGGGCGCCCGCTTCGGGCTGTATGTTCATCACACCGACGCGGAGCGCGAATACGCCTATGACCGCAAGTCGCACGTCGGGAAGCTCGACAAGGGACTGGACGAAGCCGCGAAGCGCGGCTGGATCGTCGCGAGCATGAAGGCCGACTGGAAGAGTGTGTTCCCGGCGAAGAAGTCGCCCAAGTGATCGTTCCACATTTCCTCAAGGAGTGACCTCATGTGTTGCAAGACAAACCTGCTGGTCGTGATCGCTTTGGCGATCGGGGCCGGAGGAGGATGGGCCGGAGCAAGCGGCAAGTTCGACTCGCTCTTCAAGAGCGAGCCGCAACCAGCCGCGAGTGAACCGATTGTGTGTCCAGAAGGCGGTTGCTGCATGGATGCAGACAAGGCCGCGGCTCTGGCCGCGATCAATGCTCACAATGAGAAAGTGAACGCAAACCTCCAGAAGGACGGCAAGAAGCCGAACATCGTGTACATCATGGGCGATGATGTTGGCATCTGGAACATCGGCGCCTACCATCGCGGAATGTCATCTGGCAAGACGCCGAACCTGGACAAGCTGGCCTCGCAGGGGATGCTGTTCACGGACTACTACGCGGAGGCGAGTTGCACGGCGGGCCGGGCCAGCTTCATCACCGGCGAGATTCCGCTGCGCACGGGTCTGACAACCGTCGGCCAGGCCGGTGCGGATGTCGGGATGCCCGCGCAGGCTTGCACAATCGCGACAGCCCTCAAGGGGCAGGGCTATGCCACCGGGCAATTCGGCAAGAACCACCTCGGCGACTTGAACAAGTATCTGCCAACGCTTCACGGTTTCGATGAGTTCCACGGCTACCTGTATCACCTCGACGCGCTCTCCGACCCGTACTGGCCTTCGTACCCGAAGGACCCCGCATTCCGCGCCAAGTACGGCCCGCGAAACGTACTGCACTGCTGGGCGACGGACAAGGACGACCCAACCGAGCAGCCGCGATGGGGAAAAATCGGCAAGCAGAAGATCCAGGACGACGGTCCCCTGCCTCCGGGCCCAAACATGGACAAGGCCGCCAAGTACGACATGGAGACAGTGGACGACGTGTTCCTGAAATCCGCCTTCGACTTCATGGACAAGTCCAAGAAGGACGGCAAGCCGTTCTTCGTGTGGCACAACACGACCCGCATGCACGTCTGGACATTCCTCTCGCCGAAGTACAAGGCGATGATGAACAGCGAGACGAACTACAACCTGTATGAAGCCGGGATGGTGCAACTCGACGACATCGTGGGGCAGATCATGAAGAAGCTCGACGACATGGGCGAGGCCGACAACACCATTCTGGTCTTCAGCACCGATAACGGGGCCGAGACATTCACCTGGCCGGACGGCGGAAACACCCCGTTCAAGGGTCAGAAGGGGACGAGCTACGAGGGCGGGTTCCGCGTGCCGTGCATCGCGCGCTGGCCGAACCACATCAAGGCGGGCACGGTCCAGAACGGCATGATGTCCGGCCTCGACTGGTTCCCCACGCTCCTCGCCGCCGCCGGCGACGCGGACATCAAGAACAAGCTCCTCAAGGGGGTGAAACTCGGCGACCGCCAGTACAAGAACCACCTCGACGGCTACGATCAGACCGACCTCTTACTCGGCAAGGGGCCATCGAAGCGGCGTGAGTTCTTCTACTTCTCCGGGGCGAGCCTCGGAGCCGTCCGGCTCGATGAGATGAAGTTCCAGTTCCTCCAGCAGCCGCAGGGCTGGCCCGGCCCGAAGATCACGACTGACATGCCCTCGCTGACCAACCTCCGGCAGGACCCGTTCGAGCGCTACCCGATGATCTCCGGCGAAAGCGCGTTGACCGGCGCGTTCGGCTACGGCAACGACTTCTTTGCGCGGGAGTTCTGGCGGTTCGTCATGGTTCAGGAGAAGGTCGCCGCACTCGCGAAGACCGCCATCGACTATCCACCGATGCAGGACCCGGCGTCGTTCAACCTCGAGGCGGTGAAGAAGAAGATCGACGAGATGATCCGGAACCACTCCGGGAAGTAGTCGAGAGATGTTCGATCGGGCGCTCTCACGGAAGAGCGCCCGGCGCTCAGCCCCAACACCACGGAGAGCACACCATGATCGAGCAACTACCGGCACCATCCGACAAGGTTCTCGCGTTCAAACTCTCGGGGAAACTTCACGACGAGGACTACAAGAACTTCGTCCCGGTGATCGATTCGGCCGCCCAGACCGGCAAGGTCCGGCTCCTGGCACAGTTCCACGACTTCCAGGGATGGTCTCCGATGGCGATGTGGGATGACATCAAGTTCGCCACCACGCACTGCACCAAGTTCGACAGGATCGCTCTGGTCGGCGACAAGGCCTGGGAGAAGTGGATGGCCAAAGTCTGCGCCCCATTCACGATGGCCAAGATTCAGTACTTCGACGCCAGCGAGATCGACAAGGCTTGGGTCTGGCTTCAGGAAGCGTGATCCTCAGCCCGTCTCACCCCATCCGCGCTCATTCCTCAGAGGAGGATCACCATCGACCAGGCAATGGAGAAGTTCAAGCAGGACTTCGGCGGCAACTGACCGCAGGGAAGTGGCCCAAAACGATCCGGATCCAGTCCGCGATCAGAGAAGGAATGGACATCGGCACGGATGTCGACTCTGCGGTGGACTTCACCTGGTGGCTACCCTTCACGTTCACCGGCAAGATCGAGAAGGTCACCATCGAGTTGAAGTAACGCTATCTTTCATCTCGCGGGTCGGGATTCGCTCAGCCCGCTCTCCTGTTCACTCCTCACCCGGAGAAAACGATGCGCTTGCGATTCCTGATTCCGGCCGCTCTCATTGCAATCGGCTGGCTGGCCACGGCAACGGCACAGGACCCGAAACCCGTGCGGGTGACAGTGGACAACTTCGCCCGAGCCGAGACGCATACCTACTTCGCCAAGTTCGTGGGACACGGCGCTTTCGGGAAGTTCATCCACCGGCGTGAGCTGGCCCCGATCGACAAGCAGGCGGTGATCCGCATGAACCGGGACACCCTGTATTCGGAGGCAGTTTTCGACCTTGATACCTCGCCGGTGACCGTCACGCTCCCGGACGCGGGCAAGCGCTTCATGTCTCTACAGGTGATTAACGAGGACCACTACACCTCCGAGGTGATTTACAAACCCGGTGCTCACACCTGCACCAAAGCGAAGGTCGGGACTCGCTACGTGATGCTGCTGATTCGGATCTTCGTCTCCGGGGAACCGGCAGACATGAAGGCCGCGCATGCTCTGCAGGACGCGATCAAGGTCGAACAGAAGGAGATGGGCCGGTTCGTGGTGCCGCGCTGGGATTTAGAATCGCTCACCAAGGTCCGCGACGCCTTGAAGGCCCTGTCCGCGGCCAGCGGCGATCTGGACTCGGCCCGCATGTTCGGCCGAAAGGATGAGGTCGATCCGGTTCACCACTTGATCGGCTCGGCTGTGGCCTGGGGCGGCAGTCCCAAACGCGACGCATACTACCGGGGCTTCGTCCCGAAGGACAACGACGGGAAGACAGTGTACCGGCTCACGCTCAAGGACGTGCCGGTGGACGGGTTCTGGTCGGTCAGCGTTTACAACAAGGACGGCTTCTTTGAGAAGAACGCGAAGAACGCCTACACGCTCAACAACGTCACCGCCAAGCCCAACGCCGACGGCTCATTCACCATCCAGTTCGGCGGATGCGAGGGGGACGCACCGAACTGTCTGCCCATCACGCCGGGATGGAATTACCTCGTCCGCATGTTCCGCCCGCGCAAGGAGATCCTCGCCGGAATCTGGAAGATCCCGGAGGCACAGCCGGTGAAGTGATTGGCAAATCGCCGGCCCTGGAAGCCGGGCGATTTCAAAGCAGTACAGTAGCCCCATGAGTTCATCCGCCCCCGCTCCACCCCCTGAGGCCGCGCGCCCGCGGCGCGGACTGAGTTTCCGCGCTCAGCTCGTGCTTGGCGTGTGCGGGCTGGTGTTGCTTACGGGTGCCATCGTGCTCTGGCTTGCGCATCGAAGCGCGAAAGCGAGTACGGAGGCGCTCACCGGTTCTGTCTTCCGCGAAGTCAGCGGCCGGGCCGCGACACACACTCGCGGCTTCGTTCTGCGCGCTGCTCCGGTCGTCGAATCGCTCGGTCAACTCGCCGACAAGGGCCTGGCGGTCGATGACCCCGAGCGCCTCGCTCCGCAGTTGCTCGCGGTGCTCAAGGCCAACCCCGGATTGAGTTGGGTGAGCTACAGCGACGAGAACGGCAGGTTCACCGGCGTGAACCGTACTCCGGAAGGCACGTTGCTGATCAATCGCAGCAAACTCGTCAACGGCAAGACAGAGTTGTGGGAATACAAGCCGCTACCGGACGGTACGAAGAGGACCACGAAATCCAACAAAGACAGCAAACACTACGACCCGCGCGAACGCCCATTCTACAAAGGAGCGAAGCAAGCGGATCGGCTCGTCTGGTTGCCGCCTTACGTCTTCTTTTGGCAATGGGTGCCTGGGATCACCTGCGGAACCCCGGTGAAGGACGCGAGCGGTAAACTCCGCGGCGTGCTTACCGCCGATTTCGACTTGAACGCACTCTCGGAGTTCGTCGCCGGGCTCTCGGTCAGCGAGCATTCGCGTGTGTTCCTCTTCACCTCCGACGAGGTTCTCCTCGCGCATCCCGACCACCGCACCGTCTCGGGAACGGACGAAAACGCCAAACTCCTCACACTCGCGGACGCGGGCGACCCGCTCGTTGATGCGTACCGCGCGAATCTCAAGCCAGAACACCTCACCGCGCCAAATGGAGAAGCATTCCACCGCTTCGAGTTCACTCACAACGATACCGAATACTTCGGTTCCGCCACGACCTTTCGAGTTGGCGATGATCTCGTCTGGGTGGTCGGTGTAGTCGCTCCGAAATCCGATTTCGTGGGCGATGTGTGGCGAACGCAAGCGTTCGCGCTGGCTGCGGCAGTCGCGGCGGTTCTCGCTGCTGTTGCTCTTGCGTTCGCGCTGGCAAGCGCGGTCTCCCGACCGGTTCAGTCGCTAATCAGCTTCATGCAGCGCGTCGGCGGTGGTGACCTGGAAGCGAAAGCCGAGTTCGGCGGCAGCGGCGAATTCCGGCAACTCGCCGACGAACTGAACAGAATGATCGCGGACCTGCGCGACCGACTCCGGTTGCTTCACTCGCTCGGTATTGCAATGGAAGTTCAGCGACGATTGCTCCCCGCAACCGCGCCAAAGGTTCGCGGGCTGGATGTCGCGGGGCACAGTACCTACTGCGATGAGACCGGCGGAGACTACTACGACTTCCTTCTGCTCGACAAGGCTTCGCCCGATCAGGTGCTCATCGTACTCGGCGACGTGATGGGTCACGGAGTCGCTGCGGCGCTCGTGATGGCTGGCGTGCGCGCGGTTCTGCGTGACCGAGCTGTTGCGGCGGGCGATCTCGCGGAGTTAATGGGCCGGCTCAACAAGCTCATCTCCGCCGACCACGGAGGAGACCGCTTCATGACGATGCACCTCTCCATCCTCGACTCAAAGACGAACACGATGCGCTGGGTGAGCGCGGGGCACGATCCGGTGATCGTCTACGACCCGGCCGATGGCAGTTTCGCCGAAGTGGGAGAAGGAGACTTACCGCTTGGGGTGATGGACGACACGCAATACACCGAACAGACTTCCTCACCGTTGCGGCCGGGTCAAATCCTCTTCATCGGCACGGATGGCGTCTGGGAAATGCCCGATGCGAAAGGAGAGCAATACGGCAAGGATCGGCTGCGCGAAGTGATTCGCCAGTGCGCGTCACGATCAGCGGATGAAATCGCGCAGACCGTCCGCGACCGCCTGACTGCCTTCCGCGGGGAAGTGAAGTCGGTGGATGATGTCACGTTCGTTGTCGTGAAGGTGTTGGCGAAGTAAAATCGGAGCCGGAAGCGTCAGCGACGGATTCTTACTCCCATCACAACGCTTCCGGCTCCGATTGAGGAAAGCACCGTCGCTGACGCTTCCGGCTCCGATTGAGGAAAGCACCGTCGCTGACGCTTCCGGCTCCGATTAAGAAAGGGGAAATTGGCGTATTAAGCAATTTGGTGATGACTTGGGCGAATCAAGGTGCGGGAAGCCATTTTCCGTTGGCTCCCACTCACTTTCACATCTCCCCAATGAGGTTTTCCCATGAAACTCGGTCAGGTCGCTTGTGTGGCATTCGGGTTGGTGTTGGCAGTGGCGGCTCCGGTTCGGGCCGACGATGCCGCGGACGCAAAGGCGATTATCGACAAGGCGATCAAGGCCCACGGAGGCGAGAAGCTCGCGAAGTTACCGGCATTCGTCGCCTCGATGAAAGGCAAAGTTCACGTCATGGAGCAAGCGATTGACTTCACCGGCGAGGTTTCCAGTTTCGGCCCGGAGAAGCAAAAAGTTGACATCGAGGTCGAAGTCGCCGGTATGAAGTTCCGAGTCATCGAGGTCCGCAACGGAGACAAGGGCTGGATCAGAATGGACAACAACACGAAGGAGATGGACAAGGATAAATTCGAGGAGGCGAAGGAACAAGGTTACGCGGGCTGGGTCACGACTCTGATTCCGCTGAAGGATAAGCAATTCAAGCTGGCAACGGTGGGCGAGATTGAAATCGACAAACGAAAGGCGGTGGGCGTGAAGGTGTCGAGCAAGGGCCACCGCGACATCGATCTGTACTTCGACAAGGAGACGGGACTGTTAGTGAAAACCGAAACGCGTGCGAAGGACGATGCCGGTGTCGAAGCGAATCAGGAAACCTTCTACAGCGACTACAAGGATGTGAAGGGGACCAAGCAGGCGATGAAGTTCGTCATCAAGCGCGACAGCAAACTGTTCCTCGAAGGCGAGGCGACGGAATACACGCTCCTGGAGAAGCTCGACGACAGCGTCTTTGACAAGCCGTAAGATTGTACCCCTCACGCTCCGCGTGAGGGAAGACACCTCACGCGGAGCGTGAAGGCACAATCGAGAGCTTCACCGTTAACCGCTTGCAGTCGCGGGCACCGGGAGAGAGGATAGGCGTGATTTGACTCACGCTCCTCTCTCCCGGTGTTGTCATGCGCTGGTCATCACTCGCGTTCGTCGCGGTTCTCGCAACTCCGGCTCTGGCTCTGGCTCTGGCCGACCCGCCCAACGTCGTGCTCGTCATGGCCGACGATCAGGGCTGGGGCGACATGGCCTACAACGGTCATCCGCATCTCAAGACTCCCCACTTCGACGCGATGGCAAAAGAAGCCATCCGGTTCGATCTCTTCCACGCCGCGGCGCCGGTTTGCTCTCCGACGCGCGGAAGCATCATGACCGGCCGAACTCCCAACCGCTTCGCGTGCTTCAAATGGGGTCATCCCGTCCGCCCGCAGGAACAGACGCTCGCGCAGGGTATGAAGAGCGCGGGCTATCGCACCGGGCACTTCGGGAAGTGGCATCTCGGTTCCGTGCAGGCCGCGGGCGAAGTGAATCCCGGCAAGTGCGGATTCGATGAATGGGTGTCGGCTCCCAACTTCTTCGACGCCGACCCGATCCTCAGCGATAAGGGAAAGGCCGTTGCGTTCACGGGCGACAGTTCGGACGTGACCGCCGACCTCGCGGTGAAGTTCATTCGCAACTGCGCGCGGAAGAAGGAGCGGTTCTTCGCGGTCGTGTGGTTCGGCTCGCCGCACGCGCCACACCAGGCGCTCGAAGCGGACCGCAAGCTTTACGCTGACAGGCCGGCCGCGGAGCAGAACTTCCTCGGCGAGATCACCGCGATGGACCGCGCCTTCGGCAAGATTCGCAACGAACTGAAGGAACTGGGCCAGCGCGACAACACGCTGCTCTGGTATTGCAGCGACAACGGAGCACTACCGAAGGTCGGTTCTTCGGGCGGGCGACGCGGGCAAAAGGCGTCGATCTATGAGGGCGGGTTGCTTGTCCCCGCGCTGTTGGAATGGCCCGCGAAGTATCCGAAGCATCGCGTGATCGCGACACCGTCCGTCACCTCCGACATTTACCCCACCGTGCTTGAACTGGCCGGCGCAAAGGTCAAGAATCAGCACCCGCTCGACGGCGTGAGCCTTGTTCCGCTCCTGGATGGCAAGGCGGAGGCGCGCGGAGAGCCTATCGGCTTCTGGAACCACCCAACGCCCGGCGTCGGCACGCCGTCGAAGGAGTGGATGACAGAACTGTTCAACGAGCAGAAGGCCGGACGCGAGCCGAACGACCCGAAGAAGCTCTTCGCCAGCGCCGGCAAGATCGGCGAGAAGCACCCGCTTGACAAGTTCCCTGGTCACTCCGCGTGGCTCGATGGCTCCTGGAAGTTACACCGGATCGAGAACGCGAAGACCGCCGAAGTGCGGTGGGAGTTATACAACCTGGCCACCGACCCGAAGGAAGCCCGCGATCTGCTCGCGACTGAACCGAAGCGCGTCGAGGCAATGCGGAAGGAACTGACCGCGTGGCTGGAATCGGTCGTGCGAAGTCTCAACGGCGAGGATTACGCCAAGAAGTAACCGATCGTCGTAGGACAGGCATCTTGCCTGTCATTTCTTCAGACAGGTGTCCAGCCTGTCCTACTTCTCCCCGAGATTCACCATGCCACACACTCGCAGGTCATTCCTCTCCTCGTCGCTCACGGTTGCCGCGACTGTTTGCACTTCGGGCCGCGTGCTTGGCGCCAATGACCGGCTCAACGTGGCCGTCATCGGCGTCAACGGCATGGGATCATTCCATGTTCGCACGCTGGCCGAACGCAAAGATGTACAGCTTGTCGCGCTGTGCGATGTGGACCCAACTCCACTGGCGCGCGTCGCGAAGACGGTCAAGGACGCGACCAAGACCGAAGCGGCTCTCGTGGAAGAGTTCCAGAAAGTCCTTGACGACAAGATCATCGAGGCAGTCGTCGTCGCCACCCCGCACCACTGGCACGTCCCGATCGCGCTCCGAGCACTCGCGGCGGGGAAAGATGTATACGTGGAGAAGCCCGCGTCGCACGTCTTCCGCGAAGGCCGACTGCTCATCGAGATGGCCGCGAAGCACAAGCGGATTGTTCAGCATGGAACGCAGATGCGATCAAGCGAGGTAACCACGAAGGCCGCGGA
>JAKEEV010001048.1 GCA_022616395.1 Planctomycetia bacterium
CTGATGGCGACCGTTGCGTGTCCGGGGTGCGGGCTTCCGCGCGTGGAGTCCGACATGGAGGCCAAGCCGTGCCCGGTGTGCGACGCCGTGCCGGTTGCGCTGGGCAATTCGCATCCAGCCGCCAAGAAGCCGGCCGAACCAGACCCGATTGCCGGACTGCCGAGCGACGTGAGCGAGTTGTATGGCTCACCGGTCCCAGTTCCAGCGCGCGCCTACAAGCGACCCACGTCCAGCGGTTCGCGACTCTTCGCGGTCGGCGCGGTGATGTTCTTCGCCGGCACACTCGTCGGCATCGGCGGAGTGCTCGGCTGGCAAGCCATCGACTGGTCCGCGTTCAAGAACAATGAGCCGGAAGTGGTCGCCAACTCAGACGAAACGAATCCGCTCGTCAGTCCACCGGCCAAAACCGCGCCGGAACCGCCCGCCATCGCTCCGATGCCGCGTGAAGTGGGAACGCTCCCCGCGCCCGTCAAGCCGAACCCGGAACCCGAACCCAAACAACCGCCTCCTCCACCCGGCCGCGTCACCACCGTCGAACTCAATCAGCCGGAAATCGCTTACTCGCTCCCGTTCCCGATGAAAAAAGGCGAACATGTCGTCCTCAAGGGGAAGGTGAAAGTTCTCCGGGTGACGGGGCTGGATGCCGGCGCGATCCTCGACGCCACCGCGCTGGAAGTCACGACTGTCACCGTGAGCGGTAAGATTGACGGAGGCTCCACGCTCAAGCTCAACGCGCCCAATGGATTGATCACCTTCACCGCCAAGGTGGATGGCAAGTCGAAGGTGAACATCCACGCGCCGGGTGGCGATGTGAAGTTCAGCATGACAACCGTCGGCAATCGCGAAGGGTCGAAGATCGACAACGGCTCGGTCGTGAACATCACCGCGCGTGTCGTCGAGTTCAAGGGCGACATCACGGGCACCGACACGAAAGTTTCCATCACTCTCACGCGCAACGCATGGCTGAAAATCGCATCAGTCAACGGCAAGGCCACGGTCGAATACAAATCGCAGGTCGCAGGCTGGTCCCCGCCGGATGTGATCGTTGGCACGGTCGCCCCGACCGCGAGATTCCGCAAGATCGGGGACGAATAATGCAGAGTGAGTAGTGATCGGTTATCAGTTATCAGTGATCGAGTCATCAGTTATCAGTGAGAAGAC
Organism: Planctomycetia bacterium; assembly: GCA_022616395.1. Lineage (GTDB taxonomy): Bacteria > Planctomycetota > Planctomycetia > Gemmatales > Gemmataceae > Gemmata. The sequence continues at coordinate 1,162 of JAKEEV010001048.1, forward strand.
CGCGATGACTGTTCACCGATTACTGATGACTCGATCACTGATGACTGATGACTGCCCGTTCTTCCGCAACTCGCCTGTTGTCTCGGTCGGCAAGTCGCTAATGTCTTTCAACCGCTCGTCGAGGTTGGCGGTCGCATTCGCTCGATTCACACTCGGAGAACACCCATGCCTCCCGACATCTTCAGCAAGTTGAAGTACAAGCAGAGCAATGAGTCGTGGGTTGGGTACGCCGCGCTGCCGCTGTTCGCAGCACGCGGGTTCCGCCCCGAACCACCACCAATCACCGAGGAAGAAACCGAGAAGCTGGTCACTGACCTCAACGCGACGCTCAACAACATGAAGGAGGTTCTGCGGCAGAAGTTTGGCGACAAGATGGAGGCGGCCTTCGAGCAATGGGAGAAGGAATTCAGCCAAATGGAA
>JAKEEV010001049.1 GCA_022616395.1 Planctomycetia bacterium
AGGTGGTCCAGACGCGCGATCATTGCACGGATCCTGGGTGGTCAGAGTCGTCACGACATCCTACGAACTCGCCCCTATCGTGAATGCGGTCTAATGGTCAAGGCAGTCCTGCCCCATTTGGACTGGGAACGGGACGCCGAGGACTACGACATCATGGACTTCTGAGCGAGGCGGTTGCAGGCACAAAGGCACGCCGAACCCGTATAAGGTTCCGGTAGTCAAGAGAAAAAATCATTTAGTCCACGACTCTTGTTGAGATCAACACAGGCGTGGCAATCGCGGGGTGGGGACGAGTTTCTCTTACGGTCTGCTGTGGCGATCACGCCGCAGGTGTTGCTCGCCGAACTCTCGGCGGCTGCACCCAACATGTACGGCTGTGGCTTGGCGGGGAGGTGCGTGAGAGAGGCGGATGTTACCGGCCTGATCCAAGACGCAGAGGAACAGAGTCCTTGCGTGCAAATCGACGCCGACATACGATGCAGCGGTGGTAGTCAGGTAACGCATGGTGAAGCCTCCGGGTTTGAGTGGATGTCACGCGGGTGCGAACACCCCATCATGACAAACCGGAACCTTCATCAACATCCAGGCGCTGCAGCAGACCGGGGCCGCAGTGTTCGTTTCTGGGACCAATAGCTCACTGATGCGGCCCCGGCTGCTGAGCTATTTGTTCGGCCACGCGGAGGGCGCGTCTGTACGTTCGCCGTAAAGGGGGAAAACGGTGATTGGCATCACACTGCTCAGTACTGCTCTGATGGCGACCGCTGCAGATCCTCGCGGCGAGGGGCCGAAGAGTTCGGCTGATGTCGTCGAGGTGAAGCTGGTCCGGCACACGCTCGCGGACGGCTTGGAGTGCTTCTTCGTCGAGTTGAAGGTGGCGAAGGGATGGCACGTCCACGCGACGTGGAAGGGTGGGTCAACGACCGCGAGCGGCCCAAGCCCCACGCGGATGCGGCAGCCGTAGTCGAGTTCCTCGCAGACGGCAAAAAGGCATCGGTGCATAACATCTACTACCCCAAGGGGGTCGTCAAGAAGGGCACCGATAGCGGCGAGTACCGGGCGTACGAGGGGGCCGTTTCCTTCACCGCATGGTTGGTCTGGGACGAGACCAAGAGCGCCAGCATGTCGGTTCGTGTGCGGGTAGTCGCGACCGACGGGAAGACCCGATTGAAAGAGTCCGTCGTGACAGGCGAATGACCGCGTTCGGTCCATTCGAGACTGACGATGTGGCCCGGCCGAACCCCGCGCTGCACCGGACCCGGCCGCGTAGTTTGATTTTCACTGCTTGCCTGCTTGTCGTTGCAGCGTAGCCCGCGTGTCGGCTTTTCGTGACCTGTCGCTCACTCAGGCGAGCCGGAAGGTAAGCGGTCGGTCGACGGAGGGCATGCGCCATGATGGACCTTTTCTCCGACGACATGCGCCGCAATCCCTACCCGGTCTACGACCAGATGCGCAGCGCCTCGCCCGTCTTCCACCTTCCGCCGTTCGATCTCTGGATGATCTTCGACTTCGAGGGCGTCAAGCGGGCCCTCGTCGATCATGACGCCTTCAGCTCTGACCTGTCGAACGCGCCCGGCCAGGGCAACCCGGGGGAGTGGTTCATCTTCTTCGACCCTCCGCGCCATACGAAACTGCGCGCCCTCATCTCCAAAGCCTTCACCCCTCGGGTTGTCGCCAACCTGGAGCCTCGCATCCGGGAACTGTCTCGTCAGCTCCTGGACGAGGTGATCGAGCGCGGCGAGATGGACCTGGCCGCGGACTTCGCCGTCCCCCTGCCGATGCGAGTGATCGCGGAGATGCTCGGAGTTCCCGCGGCGGATTGGCCGAGATACAAGCGCTGGAGCGACGTGATCCTCAAGCTCGCCAACACCTTCTCCAGGGACGAGGAGACAGCCAGAACGTTTGATGAGTATGGGGCAGTCACGGCTGAGATGAGCGCCTTCCTGCCGGACTTGATCGCTCAGAGGCGCTCAGCACATCAGGATGACCTGCTGACCCGGCTCGTCGAGGCCGAAGTGGACGGAGAGCGGCTGACTCAGCGAGAGATCCTGGGCTTCGTGCAACTCCTCCTCGTGGGCGGCCAGGAGACAACCGCGAACCTGATCAACAACGCCATCCTGTGCTTCCTCGAAAACCCAACTCAACTCGCCCGGCTACGGACGGCGCCCAACCTCTTGCCCTCGGCAATCGAGGAGGTGTTACGGTACCGCTCACCGCTCCAGTGGATGCCCCGCGTTGCGCGGGTGGATGTCGAGATGCACGGCCAGGTAATCCCGGCGAGGAAGGTCGTCCTGCCGATGATCGGCTCCGCGAACCGCGATCCCAAGCAGTTCCGCGACGCGGGCCGATTCGACATCACCCGCGACCCCAACCCACACATTGCGTTCGGGCACGGCATCCACGCCTGCCTCGGCGCTCCGCTCGCGCGCCTGGAGGCCCGGATCGCGCTGGCCGATTTCCTGGAGCGCATTCAAGGGGTTAAGCTTGCCAGCAACGAGCCGTGGGAGCCGCGCAAAGCGCTTCAGGTGCATGGCCCGTCTCGGTTGCCGATCCGCTTCACACCAAGCCGGCGGGCTACGGCCTGATGGGAGCGTTTGAGAACGTGCCGCGAAACCAGTCGCAGATGGCGGTCGCGAGTCTGCTAACTCGAAGTTCCCTCCCTCAGGGCGCGGCCGCCGCTGAGCTTCATCGTTCGGCCAAAGCGGGGCAGTAGTCGGTTCTGGGATTTCGTAGCCCACTGGTGCCGTCGCGGGGAGGAGCTGGGTCGTTCGGCACTGACCGTATCGAGAAGGAGGGCAGCGATGAACGAGTCCCCGACTGAGATCACACGTCAAGAGTTGCTCGACCTTCGCAAGCAGTACATGGAAGAAGTCAACAAGCAGTTGACGTTCTGCTTCACGTATTTGAACTTTTACATTGGGCTTTTCTCTGCCATCCTCGCGGCCACACTCGCCGGCTTATTCGCAACCAAATCTCAGCCGCTGCTCGGGCTTGTCCTCCTGATCGGGCCGGCTCTCATCGGATTACTCGCCTTCGTCGGCTACAAAACGGTGCGGGTGTTCTACAGGAGGTTCGTTGAGGCCTGGATTACGTGCGTCAACTTGGAGGTGATGCTGGGGCTTAAACCAACGCCGAAGTACCAAGCTGGGATTCACCCACCCGCATTCCCGAGCGCCCAGGGACGCGGGTTTATCACCGAATTTGAGCGCCCCGAGATCCGCGATCTCCTCGAACAGGCCCAGAAAGAAGCGTGGACCGCGGAAACACTCCTCAAGAAGGTTCTGGAAGTCGGCGACACGCTGTTGTACGCGAAGATCACGTTTGGAGGGTACGTCCTCGCCGGTTTGGTCGCCGCCGTCGTCGTGATCGTTACGGCGTGGTAGGTGTCTGCGTGCCCGCCCGACAAGAATCAACACCAACGCCGACTCTCGGCGTCTCTTCCCCCCTTCCTCTCATCTCACCTGACCGGTTACACTATCCGGCATGAACCCCATCACTTTCGCGTTGCGCAATCCCGTCACCATCATGGTTGGCGTGGTGGCCATACTCATCGGTAGCGTGCTGGCCGCCAGTCGCATGCGCGCGGATGTGTTCCCGTCGCTCAACCAGCCCGTCATCTATATCTGCCAGCCCTACGGCGGTCTGACTCCCGTTCAGATGGAAGGGCTTGTCACCAATTACTACGAGTACCACTTCTTCTACGTCAGCGGAGTGCAGCGCGTTGAGAGCCGCAACATTCAGGGCATGGCTCTCATCAAGCTCCACTTCCACTCCGGCACCGACATGGCTCAGGCGATGTCCGAGACGGTTGCGGCGGTTAACCGGGCGCGAGCGTTCATGCCTCCAGGGACCGTTCCTCCGTTCGTCACGCGCTTCGACACCGGCAGCGTTCCCGTCGGCTACCTCGTGCTGACGAGCAAGACAAGGAGCATCACCGAGATTCAGGATCAGGCTCTCTTCAAGGTGCGCCCGATGTTCGCGGCTCTGCCGGGCGTGTCCGCTCCTCCTCCGTTTGGCGGCAACGCGCGAACGATCACCGTGAACCTGAACCCGGACGCGGTCGCCAAGCAGGGTATCACTCTCTGGCAGATCACCGAAGCCGTGGCTGCGGGCAACGTGGTCGCGCCATCCGGCTCGCTCAAGATCGGCGATCAGCAGTATCTCGTTACATCAAACGCGATGGCCGGAGCCAACCCGGTTCAGGAGATGGGACAGATTCCGGTAAAGCCCGGCCCTCACCCCGTTCTGCTTCAAGACGTGGCGACCCTCGAAGACGGAGCCGACCTCACCGTCGGTTACGCACTGGTCAACGGTCGGCGATCCGTGTACCTGCTGGTCACCAAGCGCGCGGATGCTTCCACGGTGAGCGTCGTCAACGAAGTGAAAGCCGCTCTGCCGAAGATGCGAGAAGCCGTCCCCGAAGACATCGAGATCGAATACGCCTTCGATCAGTCCCCGATTGTGACTGAATCGATGTGGGGAGTCGGCACCGAGGGACTCATCGGAGCGCTACTCACCGGGCTAATGGTGTTGCTCTTCCTCCGAGACTGGAGGAGTGTCATCGTTGTTGTGCTAAACATTCCGATTGCTCTGTGCGCTGCAGTGTTCGCACTCTGGATCAGCGGGCAGACACTGAATCTCATGACACTCGGCGGGTTGGCTCTGGCGGTCGGCATTCTGGTGGATGAATCAACTGTCGCGGTCGAGAACATTCACGTTCAGATGCTGAAGTTCGAGAATGTGGCCCGCGCGGTTCAACGCGGAAGTCAAGAAACAGCCGTTCCGCGACTGTTGGCGATGCTCTGCATCCTCGCGGTGTTCATCCCGTCGTTCTTCATGGAAGGAGCAGCCCGCGAGCTGTTCGTTCCGCTATCGCTGGCGGTCGGCTTCGCGATGATCGCTTCGTACTTGCTCTCGAGTACCTTTGTGCCGGTCTTGTGCGTGTGGCTCTTCAAGCCGGTTTCCGTTCACGCAGCGGAGAAGCCTGGGCTATACACCAAGCTCCTCGACCGCTACGAGTCGGCGGTCGCTCGCGTGGTTCACTTCCGCTGGCTCGTTGTTCCCCTGTATCTACTCCTCGCGATTGCTCTGGCTGTCTTCCTCTACACGCGACTCGGCACCGCGATCTTCCCGCCGACCGACAAGGGCCAGTTCATGCTCCGGTTGAAGGCACCAACCGGCACGCGCATCGAACGAACCGAGGAGTTAGCCCAGGAAGCAACTCGCCTGATTCGCGAGGAAGCCGGCGAGGGGAACGTGGAGGCGACCGTCGGTTATGTTGGCGTCATCCCATCAAGTTACCCGGTCCAGGGTACTTTCCAGTGGACAAGCGGACCGGGCGAGTGCTTGCTGAAGGTCGCGTTCAAGGAGAACTCCGGGCTGAGGGTCGAGGAGCAGAAAGAAAAATTGCGCGCGAAGCTCGATGCGGGCTTAAAGGCGTGGCTGACGGCTCGCTGGAAAGAGGATGGACTGACTCAAGACGAGATCAATTCGCGCTTGCCCGGCTTGCGGCTGTCGTTCGAGCCGGGTGATCTGGTCAGCGACGTGATGAGCTTCGGATCACCCACGCCTGTTGAAGTTCAAGTGAGCGGATCGAACATGGCAACGAATCTGGAATACGCGAATCGACTGCGCGAGCGCCTCTCCGCGATCCCGGAATTGCGTGATGTGCAACTCAACCCCGCGCAGGATTACCCGACGATCCATCTCAGCATTGATCGAGCGCGGGCAGGCACCATGTCCCTCACCATGCGTGACATCGCGCTGTCCATGATCCCCGCCACCTCATCCAGCCGATTCTATCTGACAATCCACTGGCTCGACCCCAAGAGCGGGCAAGCGTACATCGTGCAGATTCAAATTCCTCCTCCGCTGCTCGGTTCGGTCGATGCGTTTGGCAACATTCCAGTTGGTGTCAAGAAGCAGCTCCTGAACGGCTCCTCGAATGGAAACGGCAACGGAAGTGAACCGCGCAGCATGATTTACCTGCGCGACACACTGACTACCAGCGGAGGCGTTCATTTCACCACCAGTTCCGAAGAAGTGTACCGCTACAACATGCGCCGGTCGCTGAGCATTACCGCCAACGTCTCGACGCAAGACCTGGGGAGAGTGCGCAGTGAAGTGCAAAAGGCCATCGCGGAGACGGATGAACCACCTCGCGGGGTGAATGTGGATGTTCGCGGGCAACTTGCTACTCTCGCGCTTGTCCAGAAGAGTCTCACGCGCGGGCTATTGCTCGCGATTCTGGCGATTGCGCTTTTGCTCACCGCGTACTTTCAGTCAACGAAGCTCGCGCTGGTCTCGGTGGCCGCAGTGCCAGCGACACTCTGCGGCGTCGGGCTTGTGTTGTGGGTCACGGGCACCACGCTGAACCTGCAGTCATTCATGGGGGCGATCATGGCTCTGGGCGTGTCGGTGGCGAATGCAATTCTGCTGGTGACGTTCGCCGAACGCGCGCGCTTGCAGCATGGCGGAGCCGTGCGCGCTGCGGTTGAGGGAGGCCGAGCGCGATTGCGGCCAATCCTGATGACGAGTTGCGCGATGATCGCGGGGATGTTGCCGATGGCGATTGGGTTCTCCGCGGGTGGAGAGCAGGTGGCACCGCTTGGTCGGGCAGTCGTGGGCGGATTGGCTGCGTCCACACTGGCGACGCTGTTGATCTTGCCCGCTGTGTTCGCTGTGGTTCAGCGCAAGGCCAGCGTACTCGGAGCATCAATCGACCCCGACGACCCCAACAGCGGCCGATTCGATGAGGACAAGGTGAAGCTGTTCGACTGAGTGGTCATTTCTTTGCTTGGCCGAGCGTGGTCGCGGCGTGTTGAAGCGCGGTTGCCGCGTTGCGCATGGATTTCTCGGCGTTGATCAGGTTGCCGCTGGCCAGGTCTTCCATTGCTTTGCGCATGGCCACTTCCGCGGAGCGGAGCGACACACCAGTCGCGGCATGTGCCAGAGTGGGACCACCTGCCGGTAATTTGGGTGCCGCATCGGTCACCTTCTCGGCCGCGGATCGGAGCAATGAATCACACTCCGCGCGGAGTTTCTCGGCATCGACCGTGTTCCCCTCCGAGGCTTTCTTCGCGGACTCTGTCAGCTTCTTCTCGGCATCTCTCACCATCGTTGCGGCTTCTCCCAGCGCCAGGCCCGCCGGGTCTTCTGGCCCGAAAACTCTTGCCGTGAGTTCCAGAAGTTTCGCCAGTTCCAGCGCCTTACGCGCCAGTTCTTCGGCTCTCGTGATCTGTTGAGCGGCCGCGGCGTTGGGTAAGTCGGAGAGCGCGGTTGTTTCGTCAAGCAGTGCGCTTTGCCGAAGAGCGAGTTCCTCAGCGCGTTTCCCCCAGGGCTTCCCGACGCCCAGCGCGGCCAGTTCTCGTAAGAACTTCGCGGACGAGTCACTTGCATCCTTCGCGGATTGCACATGAGCAATCTGCAATCGGTCAGCAGCGACCATTGCCGCGGTCGCTGACTTGTTCGCGATCTCGGCCGGTACGTGTTCCTTATCGGAGGCGAGTTGATTCGCCAGTTCGCGGATGTCGAGAGCCAACGCGCGCTGTTTCGGTTCTACCTTCACGAATGGATTGTCTGCCGCCGGGCGAAGCCGGCCGGCCAGATCGTCGGCGAGGTTCGTGAGTGGATCGCTTAACAGTCGTTGACGTTTGGCAATCTCTCTCAGCGCGTCGGCAAGAGGTTTCGATGGAAGGAAGGACTCCGCGGCCAACGGAATCGCAATCGGCGGAGTACGTCCATCGGGTACGCTCAGTTCGGAGACGTCGGCCATCATCGCGGCCAACTCATCGAGCGCCTTGGCGAGTGCCTTCTGATCCGATCCGAGTCGATCGGGTTCGTTTTTCTTCCGCAGAGCCGCAAGGAGAGCCAGAACTCGGTGCTTGTGAACCTGACCGGCCGCTCCGACGCGGGTGTTCGTGAGTTCAGTGAACTCATAACCAAGTTGGCGGAGCGCTTCATCCGATGCCGTCGGGTTGAAGGGCGCTTTGATTCGGGATAACTCCATCGCGCGTTCGACCGCGAGCCAGCGATTGCCAGAGAGTCGATACACGCGATCCAGATCGGTCTCGAAGCCGTTCAACCGGTCGGAGAACTTCCCCAGCATCTCGGCGGCTGTGCGAATACGTCCGCGAACTTCGTCGGGCTTGGCGTCTCGGAAGGCAGCTTCCGCTGTCTGAAGCGCGTTTCGCGCATCGTTCAACAGTGCGGGCGATTCCGTCGGGACGAACAGGCCGAGTTGCTTCGATACATCCTGAATCACGAGCAGCGCTGGCTTGAGTTGATCCGCCGTGATGTTCGGCCCGAATGCGTCGAGAGAATCGGCGAGCGTGGTGAGTTTGCGATGCAACTCATCGGCCTTCGCGTCCGGAGACGAAAAGCCATCGAGTACGAGCTTGAGCCGCTCGAACTCACGTTTCACCCACGCCTGAGACGCCACCACCTCGTAAGGCGCACCTTCCTGCAAGTCGAGGGTCGCGAGCTTCAGCGCGTTGACGAACCGCGTTTGACGCGCGCTGAGTCCCGGCAGGTCGAGGGCCGCAATCACCGCGATCTGCTTGCGTTGCTTCTCCACAAGCGGGGCGAGCTTTCGCGCGAAGGCGGCCATCGTTACGGCATCCGGCAACTGCCGGTCATGGCCGCGCAGAGCCAGTTCGACCGAGTTGCTGAGCGTGTCCTGCTCTTGTTTGAGTTTTTCCACCTCTCCGCGCATCTTTGAGAGTCGTTCAGGAATGGTCGGCGTGTTCTCGGCGAGTTGAGTGAGAGCATCGCCAGCGGCTTTCATGGCGGTATCCGCCCCGAGGCCATCGCCCGCCAACAAGTCGTTCGCCTTGCCTGTATGCAGCGTTACGTTCTCGCGTGCGTTTTTCACGCGCGTGTCTGGTGGAAGCGCAAGCGACACAACCATTGCGTGAATCGCCTTCTGCTCAGCGCGCAGCGCGACTTTCATTTCAGCCGGAAGCATCTGGAAGGGCGCGATCTTGATCGCGGAACGGAGGCGCGCAAGCAAATCTTCCTGCCAGAGAACCAGTTGCTTGATTGCGATTTTGGGATCGCCTCGGTCGGTTGCCCATTTCTCGAAACTGCTGGCGATGCGCTCCAGAGCCAGAGCCAGTTTTTCCAGTTCCGTGAGCGCTTCAACTGTCTTGCCGGCCGCGGCCAGAGTCGCGATCTGGCGGAAGTCTTCCGGTTTCGGTGGATCGACACCGGCGAGACGGGCGGGCGTATCGAGTTTCGCCAACAGAGCCGTTGCTGTTTTCGTCAAGGCGTCCTGATTGCGTGTGATGGCGCTCAGCAGAACAGCTCGCGCGTCGGAGGTGGTTTGCTTCGCGGAGGCATCGAGTTGGCGGATCAGAGTAGACAGTTCAGTGATGAGCAAGGCCAGCCGACGAACCTCTGCA
>JAKEEV010001050.1 GCA_022616395.1 Planctomycetia bacterium
CACCGCCATTCCTCTTCAGTTGCTCGCCTATGAAATCGCTCTGCTGTGCGGATGCGATGTCGATAAACCCCGCAACCTCGCGAAAAGCGTGACCGTGGAGTGAGGAAAGGATTGCGGATTGTGGATTTCGGATTGCGGATTGCAAGCAGAAGAACCCAGGTCAGGAACCATCCCGATCCGGGTTCTTGTCTTGGTTTTTCAATCCGCAATCCACAATCCGCAATTCTTCCTCAGTCCCATTCCAGTTCCACTGGCGTTCCAGCGGAGATGTTCAGCTTCGTGGAGGCATTTTCCTTCACCTGCGCGATCTCGAAGAAGCCGTCACTGGAGAAGAGACTCACCAACTCCCCCGCTTTGGCCTCCGAGTAAGTTCGCACCCATCGCACCACGCCCAGCGACCGACCGCCCACCGACACCTTCACCGGGAGTGATGTCACGCCCGACGCCGGGATGTTCGTAATCAAGTTGCCGAAGTCGTCCACGAATTGAATCTCGCCCTGCCAGCGGTTCCCAAAGGTGATCGCGGAGTGCATCGGCAAGAGAACCGGCTCCATCAACTCTGGACCGAGTCGCGCGCTATCTGCTCCTCGGCTCAGGTGAGCCGCGACCGGAGCGAAGATGTCGCGGCCGTGGAACGTGTCGCTCGGCGGGTTCTTTCGCCAGAATGACGGCTCAGTTAACCGACGAATCCAGTTCGGAGGCATGTGTTCGCGAAAGACATTGGTGAACACGCCATTATCCGGGCCGATGAAGTAGTGTGGGTCGGCTCGCGCGCAGATCGCGGCTCGCTCCGAACCAACGCCCGGATCAACCACGCACACATGAATCGTCAGCGGCGGGAAGTACGGAGCAGCGGTGCCAAGAATGTAGCTTGCGTGTCGGATGTCCTGCGGGCGGATGTCGTGTGTGAGGTCCACGATGCACGCTGCGGGGTTGATCGAGAGAATCACGCCCTTCATCACCGCGACATAAGGCGAAGCGCGGCCGAAATCGCTAGTCAGTGTAATGATGGGCGTGGAGGTCATGTTCAACCGAGGAGTTTGTCGATTCGACGGGCGAGCTTCGCCGGGGGTGTGAATGCACTATAGCGCGCGATCACTTCGCCTGAGCGGTTAATCAGGAACTTGGTGAAGTTCCACTTGATCGCCCGCGTCCACAAAAAGCCACGTCTTTCGTTCTTGAGGAGCTTGTAGAGCGGGTGGGTGTCCGTTCCGTTCACGTTCACCTTCGCGAACATTGGGAACGTCACATCGTACTTCAGCGAGCAGAACTTCGCGATCTCCGCCTCGTCGCCCGGTTCCTGGTGCATGAACTGGTTGCACGGGAAACCCAGCACAACCAGCCCGCGATCCTTGTATTCGCGATACAGCGCCTCCAGTCCGGCGTATTGCGGCGTGAACCCGCACTTGCTGGCCACATTTACGACCAGCAAGACCTTGTCGCGGTAGACATCGAGCGTCTGAGTTTGGCCATCGATTGTCGTTACGGAGACGTCATAGAGGTTCACGCTTGGCCCTCGCGTGGGCGTTATTTGCCTTCTTTCGCACGCTTGAGATACCGGCCATCTTCGGTCTGCACAACGATTGCTTCGCCTTCGGTGATGAACGACGGCACTTGCACCACCAGACCGGTTTCGAGCGTCGCCGGCTTGGTCTGGGCCGCGGCTGTTGCTCCCTTGATGCCGGGTTCAGTCTCCGTCACCTTGAGCGTCACGGTTTGCGGAAGTTCCATCGACAGAGCCTTGCCGTCGTAGAACGTAATCTTCACGTCGTCGTTTTCGCGCAGGTACTTCATCATGTCGCCGACCATGTCGCCCGAAAGCGTGACCGGCTCATAGGTTTCCTTGTCGACGAACACATAGTCATCGCCATCCTTGTACGAGTACGAATAGTCCTTGGTTTCAAGGAACACCACGTCCACCTTGTCGTCGGGGTGAACCCGCTCGTCGGTGATGCTTCCCGTGGTGAGATTTTTCAGCTTGAGGTAAAGAATCGCGCGCCAGTTCCCCGGCGTGTTCAGGTCGCGGTCGAGGCAGTAGTAGAGGGTGTTGTTCATGTTCAGCACCATGCCCCGACGAATGTCGATCATCTTTGTGGACGCCATTGGAAGTCTCCTGTTGGGGGACTCCACTTCCTGTGTTGAGTCCCGGTGTTGTGGGAATGTCACCTGTCGTTTTAGCAGACGCACGCGAATCGGAGAAGGGTTGCACGCCGACCGCGCGATCCGCCACGTCCCAGGGGTTTCAACCCCTGGTATCGATTGGTAGAGTGGGCCATACCCTGACACCCCGGAGGTCCTATGTTCGCGCACCGCATTCTCACCGCAACGCTGTTCGTCGTGGCTGTCGCCGCATTCGCCGCGATGCCAAGCAACGCCACGCGTGCCGACGGACCGAAGGACAACATCCCCGACAACGTGCGGCCGATTCCGCCAACGGGGAACGACATCCCGGCCGCGGACATGGACGCAATCAAGAAGGGACTCGCCGAACTTCAGCAGCTCATCAAGGACATTGGTAAGCACGACCTGTTACCGGATGTGCTCATCTACGAGAAGGCGGTGCGGTGGGCCATCGACTACAAGGAGATTTACGACCCGAAAGGCTCGAAGACGCCCGGTGTGAACGTGAAAAAGGTACTCGCGGCGGGTCTCGAACGCGCGAAGGCGCTGAAAGAGGGCAAGACCCCCTGGACGATGCAAGCCGGGCCAGTTCTTCGCGGGTACAAGTCAAAGATTGATGGCAGCGTGCAGCCGTACTGGATCATCGTGCCGACCGATTACCGATTCACGGGCGAAGCGAAACACCGGCTCGATTTCTGGTGGCACGGTCGCGGAGAGACACTCAGCGAAGCGAACTTCATGGCCAATCCGCCCGTCGCGAGCGGCATTATTCCGGCACCGGGCGCGCTGATCCTTCACCCCTACGGCCGCTATTGCAACGC
>JAKEEV010001051.1 GCA_022616395.1 Planctomycetia bacterium
GTGTTGTCCCCTGAACGGAAACAACTGCCGAAGGTGCGATCGGAGGGGTGCAGTAATCGTGTCTGGCACTGAAGCCAACCCAGCCGGCTGACGCCGGGGGTTCGCCAAAGCCCCGTCGAACCGCCGGCGTCAGCCGGCTGGGTGAATCGCCCCCAACGCCAGAATCCATTACCACACCCAATCGGAGCCGTTCGTTGCGCCTGCTCCGTTGGCGTGGTAGGATGCTCTTGGAGTCAGGTTCCATCTGTTTTGAAGTTGTACACTGCGCTTGCGGACAACAGTTTTTGTCCACGAAGGTATCGCCCGCGTTGAATGGGCACCGTGTTTGCACGTGAGGTCGAGCAGATTCGCTAAAACATTGACCCGACCCCAACGGGGATTTGAGTGCAGAGGTGACGTAACTCTGGAGCATCGTTGCACATACAGTGCTCCAAGGATCGCACTGTCTCACTCGAACTCACCCCGTCTGGTCGTTGGCCTTCCCAACTGTGGCGACCGGAGTTCTCGCTCCGGGCGACCAAACTTCGGAGTCTCCATGTCCACTCTTCTCGAGCCGGCCAAGACAGGCAGCGAGATGGCAGCCCTCCTGAGTGCTCTCACCGCCCTTCGACAAGGCCGAACTGGAGTTCGCCTGCCTCCCGACTGGACCGGTGTCGCGGGGAAGGTCGCCGATGCGTTCAACGAGGTTGTGGGTCAGAACGAGCGGATGGCGGAGGAACTCGCCCGCCTCAGCCGGATCGTTGGTAAGGAGGGGAAGCTCAGTCGAAGGCTCTCGCTCGGTGATGTGACCGGGTTTTGGCGAGATTCGGTCGGGTCGGTCAATGACCTCATTGACGATCTTGTTCACCCAACGATTGAAACCGCCCGCGTCATCGGTGCGGTGGCTCAGGGCGATCTCTCCAAGTCGATGGCACTGGAGATTGACGACCGGCCACTTCAAGGCGAGTTCCTTCGCACCGCGAAGACCATTAACACGATGGTCGATCAACTCGGCTCCTTCGCTTCTGAAGTAACGCGCGTGGCGCGCGAAGTCGGCACCGAAGGCAAACTCGGTGGGCAGGCGGACGTGAAGGGAGTCGCGGGTATCTGGAAGGATCTCACCGACTCCGTCAACGGCATGGCCGCGAACCTCACGGCTCAGGTGCGGAACGTCGCCGAGGTGACCACGGCGGTCGCCAACGGAGACCTGTCGCGCAAGATCACCGTCGATGTGAAAGGCGAGATTCTCGAACTGAAGATCACGATCAACACGATGGTGGATCAGTTGCGCTCCTTCGCTTCTGAAGTAACGCGTGTGGCGCGCGAGGTCGGCACCGAAGGCAAACTCGGTGGTCAAGCACGAGTCGAGGGCGTGTCGGGTACGTGGAAGGATCTTACCGACTCCGTCAACGGCCTGGCCGGCAACTTGACGACGCAGGTGCGGAACATCGCGACGGTCACCACGGCTGTCGCCAACGGGGATTTGTCGCGCAAGATCACCGTCGATGTGAAGGGCGAGATTCTCGAACTCAAAACCACTGTCAACACACTGGTGGACCAACTCTCGTCCTTCGCTTCTGAAGTAACGCGTGTGGCGCGCGAGGTCGGCACCGAAGGCAAACTCGGTGGGCAGGCGGATGTGCGAGAGGTGGCGGGAGTGTGGAAGGATCTGACCGACTCGGTGAACTTCATGGCCGGTAACCTCACCAGCCAGGTGCGTAACATCGCCGATGTGACCAAAGCCGTTGCCAACGGAGACCTGTCGAAGAAGATCACCGTCGATGTGAAAGGCGAGATTCTCGAACTCAAGAACACTGTGAACACGATGGTGGACCAACTCTCGTCCTTCGCGTCCGAGGTGACACGAGTTGCTCAGGAAGTGGGGACGGAAGGTCAGCTTGGCGGTCAGGCGGATGTGCGAGAGGTGGCGGGAGTGTGGAAGGATCTGACCGACTCGGTGAACTTCATGGCCGGTAACCTCACCAGCCAGGTCCGCAACATCGCCGATGTGACCAAAGCCGTCGCCAACGGAGACCTGTCGCAGAAGATCACCGTCGATGTTCGCGGAGAAATCCTGGAGTTGAAGAACACGGTCAACACGATGGTGGATCAGTTGCGGTCGTTCGCCTCCGAGGTAACGCGCGTGGCGCGTGAAGTCGGCACCGAAGGCGAACTCGGTGGTCAGGCGGACGTGAAGGGAGTCGCCGGGACGTGGAAGGATCTCACCGACTCGGTGAACAGCATGGCGGGTAACCTGACTGCTCAGGTTCGCGGAATCGCGAAGGTCGTCACGGCGGTTGCCAACGGTGACCTGAAGCGGAAGTTGACCGTGGAGGCCAAAGGTGAGATCGCGGAACTCGCCGAGACGATCAACGAGATGATCGACACACTCGCGACGTTCGCCGATCAGGTCACCACGGTTGCTCGCGAGGTGGGTGTTGAGGGGCAACTCGGCGGACAGGCGAAGGTTCCCGGAGCCGCCGGTATCTGGAAGGCGCTGACGGAGAACGTGAACCAGCTCGCGGCGAACCTCACCACTCAGGTCCGCGCCATCGCCGAGGTTGCAACGGCGGTCACCAAGGGCGACTTGACTCGCACCATCATGGTCGAGGCTCAAGGCGAGGTTGCCGTCCTGTCAAACACCATCAACGAGATGATCCGCAATCTCCGAGACACCACCCAGAAGAACACCGAACAGGACTGGCTCAAGACGAACCTCGCGAAGTTCAGCCGGATGCTTCAGGGTCAACGTGACCTGACCAACGTTGGCCGCATGGTGCTTTCAGAACTCTGCCCGGTGGTCAGCGCCCAGCACGCGGAGTTCTACACTTTCGACAGTGACAAGGAGACCGCGCAACTCACCCTCCTGGCTGGCTACGGAGCCGCGGGGAACGGTGCTCTCGGCAAGGGTATTGGTCTGGGCGAGGGGTTGGTTGGGCAGTGCGCGATGGACAAGCAGAAGATTCTGCTTAACGACTTGCCTCCAAGCTACATCAGGATCTCCTCCGGCCTCGGTTCAACCGCCCCACGGAGTGTTCTCGTCCTTCCGCTGATCTTTGAAGGCCAGGTGCGCGGAGTTCTCGAACTCGCATCCCTCAGTGGGTTCAACCCAACCCACCAGGCGTTTCTCGACCAACTCACGGAGTCGATCGGGATCGTGCTCAACACGATTGAGGCGAACATGCGGACGGAGGATCTGCTCAAGCAGTCCCAGTCGCTTGCTCAGCAACTCCAGATTCGACAGGAAGAGCTACAGAAGACGAATGAAGAACTCCAGGAGAAGTCGCACTCACTCGTGCAGCAAAACCAGGAGGTCGAGCGGAAAAATGCCGAGGTCGAGCAAGCGCGGCAGGCGCTGGAAGAGAAGGCCGAGCA
>JAKEEV010001052.1 GCA_022616395.1 Planctomycetia bacterium
GCCTGCTTCGACTTTGCGTCATCCATCTGCCGCCGTAGCCCGGCTTCCCAGCCACGGATACCGGCCAGAAAAAGTTCAATAGCCGTCTTGTCGCCCCGACTATGTTGCAATGGCATAGAATTCATGTTGTGGACGCGTTGAACGCTTCGGTTCCAGCGAGTCGAAACACCACCCGCTGGAACCGTTTTTCCGCCCGCTACCATCAAGCGAGGTCGAAGCGGTCAAGGTTCATCACCTTATTCCAAGCAGCGACGAAGTCGTCGGCAAACTTCTTCTGTGCGTCGGAACTTCCATAGACTTCAGCCAGAGCACGAAGTTGGGAGTTCGAACCAAAGACCAGGTCCACACGAGTGCCGGTCCACTTCAGCTTGCCCGTTTTGCGATCGCGGCCCTCGAACACATCCGCGTCTTTCGAGGCTGCTTTCCACTCCGTGCTCATGTCGAGCAGGTTCACGAAGAAGTCGTTGGTCAGCGTCTCCGGTCGCTTGGTGAAAATACCGTGTTGTGTGCCTCCGAAGTTGGTTTTCAGGACACGCATGCCGCCTACGAGCACCGTCATTTCAGGCGCGGTCAGGGTCAGCAATTGCGCCTTATCAACCAAGAGCGATTCGGCTGATACGGTGTATTCGCCCTTGAGGTAATTGCGGAAGCCGTCTGCGATCGGTTCGAGCACGGCGAACGACTCGACGTCGGTCCGCTCCATTGATGCGTCCATGCGTCCCGGGGTGAAAGGAACTGTCACCGTGTGACCGGCGTTCTTCGCCGCCTGCTCGACCCCAGCGCAACCAGCCAAAATAATCAGATCAGCCAGGGAGACCTTTTTGCCACCGGACTGGGCGCTGTTGAAAGCGCTCTGGATACCTTCCAGAGTCTTCAGCACCTTGGCCAATTGGGCAGGTTGGTTGACTTCCCAATCCTTCTGCGGTGTGAGACGAATGCGGGCACCATTCGCACCGCCGCGCTTGTCGGAGCCGCGGAATGTCGATGCCGACGCCCAGGCGGTCGAAACCACCTCCGAGACGGACAGGCCGGAAGTCAGTACTTGGTTTTTGAGGGAGGCGATGTCCTGCGCGTCAATCAATTTGTGATTCACCGCGGGGATGGGGTCCTGCCAGATCAGTTCTTCCGCGGGAACCTCCGGGCCAAGATAGCGCGAACGCGGCCCCATGTCGCGGTGCGTTAACTTGAACCATGCCCGCGCGAACGCATCGGCGAACTGATCCGGATTCTCCATGAAGCGCC